>JAAETT010000562.1 GCA_024228115.1 bacterium | reverse complement strand
GTCAAGTCAATCCGATACCGCTTCTTCGACATACGGGCCCCATGAATCGGCCCGCGACACGGCGAGAACCGATTGGCTGCGGGGGACGCAGTGCTTAGCATGACAACACTTCCGCCTTTGGTCGATACAAGGGACTAGGCTTGCGGCATCAACCTTGGTCACCAGTGGAAATCTCGGTGATCTCTGGAACCTGGAAGATCACTGGAATGCCTGTCCTGAATCCTCTTCCTACCGCGACGGCTTGTCGCGGCTTGAGGGTGGCGAGAGCCTTCACCATCTCTCCACCCATGTAGTTCGACAGGAACTCGGCACTTGTGTTGTCGAACTGCTGAAAGGCGACGATGGAGTTGCATTGCGTCAGGATGGTCTTCGAGACCGTCGCGGTGCGCTGGGCGACCACCACGAAGCCGACACTGTACTTTCTCCCCTGCAGGGCGATCTGTCCGATCGCATTGACCAAGGAACCTGCCCGCTTCTCCTCGATGCCGATGAAGTTCCACTCGGGAACCACGGTATGAGCTTCCTCAAGAACAACACAGACACGTTCTCCGAAGTTCTTCTTGTCCTTGGCGATTTCAAAGAGAACCTTGAAGAACCAACGGGTGTAGTCCAGGATCCCGGTGGTATTGGCAACATCCGGAAGCTCAAAGAGCGCTACGTGGCTTTCCGACTCCAAGAATGCCTTGATTCCGCCGAAGAACCCACGCCGTAGATCATCCTCGCACTTCGCTATCGTTGCCGCGTTCCGTCTGTCTGCGAACTTCGAGAGTTCCTCGTTCAAGCCATCGATCGCCCCAAAGAGCGCCTCTGACTGCTCCGCCCCAACGATTGGTTTCGGCGATAGTTCTGGGAACTTCCCACCATACTCGTTGGTGAAATCGACGCAGATCACTTTGACGCCCTCATCTACCATCTGCCTCACGAACCTACGGGCGAACACCGACTTTCCCGAACCCGTCACACCAAGAATGGCCACGTGGTGCGCCAATGCATCCACGACATTCATCAAGACGGGATAGTTCGTGTTGGGGATTTCGCCGATCTCCACCTCGCCGGGATTGATCTTCTGCTTCTCGATCCTCCGCGCAAGAAGCACGGGAGTGTTGACCTCTGGGACCCAGCCGAACTTCTCGAATGTTCTGCGCTCGGCATTCCATACGCCCAACTGGACGGCCTCACCAACAATCACCCCAGCCTCATTCTTGGATTGGAGTAGCTCAACTTCCGTTAGCCCTTGTACGATTTGGTAGAGCACCGTCTTGCTTCCGATCTTCAGTTCGAGAAGGTCCCCTTCGGACACTGGGACTCGCGATCCATATTCGAACCGAAGCTTGTCGATGACGGCACCCTCGACTACCACGCCGACGAACCGCTTCAGGAAATCTGGCTCTTCTTCCGTCTCCAGCCGATAGACAACATTGTTTTTGACTTTCCGTGCCGTCGGCATCGGACCGACGGCATCACTAATCGAGTCCCCGGTGAGGACCTTGACCCACTGCTCCTCGTTGAGGAGGTAATTGTCGATTATCAAGCCCTTGAAGTCCCGTCGGTCATCCTCGATCTCATAGCGAAACTCGACAAAATCAAAGCGACGGACCGGCTTTCGCTCATCGTAGAGCTTCGCGAGAAAGATGTTCTTTGATTGGACACCGAAGATCACTCCCACGTCGTTTTCATGCCTTGCGCGTCGCGAGAATGTCAGCATGGCGAAACGCTTGGGGTCGATAAGCACGACGATTGCGGAAAATCCGAACAGCCAAAGGAACCCGTCAGACTGGCTGTCCACATAGAAGAGCAGTGTCAGGAAGAAGAGAGAGAAGAACAGAAACCGTCCGTTTCCAAAGAAGGTCGAGAATCGCTTGAGCGTGAGGGACACGCGATTCTTCCAGGCAGCTGAGGACCTTGCCTCGTCGAGAAAGAGAAGCGCGAGCACGGCCGTCGCCAGAAGCAAGGCGTTGTACGTATAGAAGAGCGTGTACCACGCCCCCATTTCGGAGAGGCGTGATCGGAGTGGTGACAACAGAAGGAGGATGGCGATCGTCGAGGCTATAACGTCAGTCGGAGTCGTGAAGAAATGCTCAAGAAAGAGCGTTACGAACGCGAGCATCACCAACGCTGAGAAGATGATGGTCGGGATCTCACCCGTGGGAGCAATGCTCCCGGTCGCCAAGCGGAACACGACGAGGAGCAGCGCTATGACGATTAGGAAGAGGACGATCCGTTGTCCTTTTCTCACATTTGTTCCCTGTTTCGTTCGGTCTTCAACCCTCTTGGCGAGCCGCTACTAGCGCCCCTCGAGAAAGTCACAGAATCGACCTTCGCGGAGCGAGGACTCGGCACCACCGGCGAGGAGGTGAGCGATCCGACCACTTGGTCGAAACGTGCAGTGCCGATCTCGCCCTCGATCTCTCCCGGGTAGACAACCGGCGCCATTCCCCAAAGCGAATATCTGCTTCCTCGGCGATCAGGGTTCGGTTTGGAACGCAATCGCGGAGAGTTGCCGCAACATACTCTCGCGGATCCGCCGAACGACCTCTAAGAAAGGCGTGGTGATTGTCCATCTCCTTCTCAATCACGATGCTCGCCATGGCTCGATTCCCGAAGTGCACACCTCGTCACACGCCAAGCCTCCGCAGAGAGAGGCAGTGCGTTCAGCTCCGCCCGGGCCTCGCGCCATGCTGGATAGTGCTCGCCCTGCAGCGCCACGAAGCGCTCGCTGTGCGTTGGCTCGACCAGGTGGAGCATCTCGTGGACGATCACGTACTCCAACAGGTCTTTCGGCTTCTTCACGAGCTCCGTATTGAGGCGGATGCTTCCCGCACGGTGATTGCAACTCCCCCACTTCGTCTTCATGCGCTGAAGGAAGTAACGGGAAACCGTCACGCCGAGCTTCACTTCCCACTTCCTGATGAGCGGGGGCACCGTTTCATGCAGCAACGCCTTGTGCCACCCATGAATGACTTCTTCCCGCTTCGCCGTACTGCCGCCGGGCCGCACGGTGAGGGTGATCCTGCGGTGACCGAGGCAGACGGAGGGCTTCGCTTCCTTTTGGGCGATAGAAAGAAGATATCGCCGCCCCCAGAGGTAGTGGCTCTCCCGCTCGACAAACTGGCGAGATGTCTCCCGCGCCTGCCGGAGCAGCTTCGTCTGTTGATCACGAATCCAACCGAGTTTGGAGATGGCGTAGGCCCGGGCCACCTCCGGGCGGGTTCCGATGGGTGCGACCAGCGTGACGCGACCTATCGGCGGGTGTACCGACAAGTGGACGTGCTTGATGTCCTTTCGAGTCATTGCGATGACAATGTCACCGATCTGGATCGTCGCAGCCATCAGTACCCCGGCTGGTTCTTGATGAGTTCGAAGAGCGCCAGTGTGGCCTCGCGGTCACGGTCGAGCAGCGGGAATAGCGCATTCAGAATCTGCGCTTCGCGCGCCTGGTCGCCCTTCCAACCCGCAGGCGCTCGCTCGCGCATGGTGCGGTCAATCTTCAAGGCCAGCTCGACGAGCTCGTCTGCGTAGTCGGGGGGTGACTCAGCCACTCCGGGCGCCGCTTCGCGATCCGCCACGAGGATACGCGGCAGGTTGGTGTAGATCACAGTCGCCTCCCGCTTGCCGTGCAGCGCCGTGGGTGTGCCTTCATCGGGTTGCTTCTCTGCTAGCCGCTTTACCAGTGCCTCGGCCCTCCGCAGGAACTCCTCATAGGCCGCTGTGTCCGACCGGCTTTGCTCGATGAGGTCGTCGAGCAGCTTCGACATCTGCTCGTAGAATCGCGGATCCGTCAACTGGTCGCGGATGATGGTCTTTCGGACGTTGTTGATGATCCCTTCGGCGATCGCATTCCTTGAGAGTTTCCCCTTCTCGTTGAGCTTCCGAGCGATGGCGTCGTGAATCCCAGTCTCGATGATGAGTTCCGTGAGCGACATCTCGCCCAGCTCGCCCAGGTCGGTCGCCGGGTCGGCCTGAATGTAGGTGTTGATGAGGTGGCGCATGTCCGCCTCATAGGGCTTGATGTCGAGCTCCTCACCCGAGTGCTTCTTGATGGCAGCACGTGTCTCGCCGTAGAACGCCACCTCCTTCTGAAGCGCAGCCGCTTCGGCGTCGGAATACCCGGCTTCGGCAAGGTCCTGTGCGATGGTCGCGAAGGAGCGGACAAACACCGCGGCTGCCTTGTAGAACGCGATCCGAAGCGCCTCAGTCTCGTTCAGCGCGTTCGGGTTGGCGGCGTCGCCGCAGAAGTAGTGAAGGTACTGCTCCACCTCGCGCGGTAGCGCCACCGGCTCACATAGGTAGTAAAGGGCCTCCCGGGCCTCGTCGAGCTTCTTCTTGCCCTCTTCCAGCCAGTTCTTGGGGTGAACGTTGTTGTCACCGCCATCGCCCTCAGCGGTGTCTAGTGATATGATTCATAAATAAAGGGCACTATTGGACTATCCACGTTACCCTCGCGGCGAACGGCCAGAGGGGCACGATGCGGGTCGCAGCCGAGATTCACCTCAGCAAGAGCCAGCGGGCGACGCTTCAGCAATGGTC
>JAAETT010000561.1 GCA_024228115.1 bacterium | reverse complement strand
TCAGTGTCCACCCTCAAACCAGGGTCGCCGAACTCACGCCGCGCCTCTGGAAAGAGAACTTCGCCGACGCTCCCCTCGGGCCCCTGACAGGCTGAGACCCCGCGATACGGGCTGCAACCACGTCCGAGGCTGGCCGCTTACTGCCAGGTGGCGAGGACGACGGCTGCGTCGTCGCGGACGCGAGGCTCAGGCCGTTTGTTTCGGTCATCCCGTGCATGAAGCGGGAGCCACGCCAGGAAGCTCTTGGGCCCGGCTCCATGGATTCCGGCGCTGGCCAGCGCTTCGGGTGGGGCTTCGTGAAAGTGGGCGGCGTCCGCGTGGAGCTTCAGCAGGTCGGCCCGCGCGGCAGCCGCATCTGGCCAGCGGGAAATCCGATCCCACAAGCCGAGCGCCTCACACAACTCGGCGAGCAGTGCCGGCACGCTTCGGTCGGGGGCGCCGGCGATGACTCCATCGAGGCAGGCAAGGGCGGGATCGTCGATGCTGTCGCCGTCCAGCTGCGCGGCTAGAGCGGGTTCGAGATCGGACTGCCCGAACTCCGTAACTGCAACGGCCAGGGCGGCGTAGCGATCGGCGGGGTCCGCGACGTATGCCAGTGCTCGCAGGGCGAGCTGTACGATCGGGGAATCGATCCAGTCACCTTCTTGACGACGGGCGCGAATTCCAGCCCTACGGAGGGCACCTGCGAACTTGTCGAGCAATGCGTGCGTTGGAGCCAGCACCGCGACATCGCTGCCGCGCAAACGTCGATGGCTCTTTAGATCTTGGTCCCAGACGCGAGCTTCGTCATCGTCCAGGAGCGCCCGGATGCGGGCGACACCTTCGATGAGAAGGGCCGATTGGGCCTTTCCTACCAATTTTCCGCCCGCCTCGATGACTTCGAGTGCCGAGAGCTCGCTCTCGAAACCAGCACGGCTCTCGAGGACGACATATTCCTCGCTGAACAGCCCTTTGCCGATGCGGTTGAGGAACGTCAGGAGCTTCTCCTGTGAGCGCCAGTTGGTGGCGAGCGGATCGGTGTCTCGCGGGAACTGGTTGGGCAGCTGTTCGAACAGCCGCGGATCAGAGCCCTGGAAGCCCATGATCGCCTGTTTGACGTCGCCCACGACGAGTGCCGGGATGCCGGCGTGATGGAGACGCCAGAGCAATGCGAATTGAAGCGGGTTGGTATCTTGAAATTCATCAATCACCAGGCAATCGATACGATTGCAGAGCGCCTCTACGACATCGCTGCGTTCCGCGAGAAGCTGCCACGGCTCGGCGATCATATCAGTGTAGTCGACGAGGCCGCGCTTGCGCTTGGCTTCGCCGAAACGAACGAGGGATTCGCCGGCTGCGACGATCAACCCGCGGATGTGGCGGATGGCGTCGTCGAGCGGTCCGGGGTGACGTGCCAGCTGGGAAGCGGCGTCCACCACTTCTGAGGCGAGCGCATCGTAACCGTCCGGAGTTTCCGAACCCCGTTTGTAGACGCTCACTCAGAAGCGTAGAAATCTGATCATTTGGCCGGGGGGCGACGCAGCCCGCCGTTCCGGATTCCGATTCAGATCTTCCGGGTCGAAAGGTCCTTGACCCAGGGCGAACGCCCTCCCGGCTCGACCGG
>JAAETT010000560.1 GCA_024228115.1 bacterium | reverse complement strand
GGGGGTCTGACCGCCAGAGCTGCAGCAAAGCCTCGTTTCTCAGCTTCCTCCGCCGCGGTAGCGTCCGCAGCTCCATTCCCCGAGGTTTCGGCCTGCTGCGGGCCTACTTCCATAGGGTCTGGAGCCGGGGCACGCTCACCCGCTTCCCGTTGGGCGGCCAACTCCTCCGGTCGACGCAGTTCCTTGTACTTGATGTTCTCCTCGATTCGCTTCACGTCCCCTGGTGCAATGCCTCCTTTGCCCGAACCGGCCCACGAGACCCACTTGGTGGGTCCCTTTGTGAACACGGTCCAGCATCGGCCGGCCGCCAACCAGGTCACCAGATAGCCGCCGCTATCCAGTACTCCGACGTGGAATCCATGTTTCTTGCAGGCTGCGAGGACCACAGGGTCATGTTCCTCCTGAACATTCCTCATCGTTCCCAGCGAACGAGAAGACCCTGCGGCGCTCGTCTTGCTTCTTGTTTCGACATCCATCTGGGCTAGCTCACCGGCTAAGCCTTGCGTTTCGGTGTCCGGAGGGACAGCCGGCGGCAGGCCTGTGTCCTGTGGTCGGACGCCAGCTGCCAGCCGTCCGTCCGGCACAACCGGTTGTTCTCCCTCTGACTGATCCATCTCCTCCATCGCCCCCTCCTTTGGATTAGGGACCCCCCCGGCCAGAACCTTTGCCATGGCCCTCTGCTTCTTCTCGCTGTCCTTCTTCTTCAGCTCCAGTTCCACCTGCCGTTTCTGCTCGGCCTCTCTCTGCGCTTTCTCCTGTAGGTGCTGTTCGCGCCGGGCGTCGGCCTCCTTCGACTTCTTCGCATCCCTGGCCCCGGGTGATGTAGACTTCGGCGGGGACTTCGACATTGCGTAGCTGAAATCAGCACCAGGATTAATTGCCGGCTCCTCACAACTGTTCACCCTCACGTCCTTATCCCCCTCCATGCTCTTACAAGCCAGGGAAAGGCGGGGCTCCACTGTGATTCTGCCGACTCGAAGTGCCGGTCGTCGTTGCAATCTTCGTCCTTCCCTCACCCATTGCTGAGCTTCCTCAACCCAATGCTTGGGTTTCGTAGGCCCAACGCTAGGCTTGGGAGGCACCTCCTTCGTTTCTTCCTGGACCACGGCATCACCCCCTCCTCGAGGCCCATGTATCCCTACCATGGGAGGATCATCAGGATACAACTGGGTATGGGCGGTGAGCCGTGTCCTTGTTTTCTTGCGGACTTGACCAGATGCTAGAAGTTCCTTCCTTGCTCGTAGTACATGTCGCAAGGCGACAGTCTTTACCTTTCGGGTTTCGCCTGCACCACCATAGCCAAGGTCTATGACACAACTTGTGCCCCCATAGATCAGGCTGGTGCACATCACCTCGAAAGGGCCTTTCCACAGGCATTCCAGTTTCTTGGTGGGTCTAGCCAATG
>JAAETT010000559.1 GCA_024228115.1 bacterium | reverse complement strand
CAAATGTTTCTCCCGCATCAGGGCTATCTTTTAAATTTCTAAATCTAATTCGAATCATGGCACCGGTTAAAGCAAACCATTTAACGTGCACATGATTTACCGGATCCATTTCGTAGAAATGACTCAATTCAAAGCCACCCCCGATTTGATATTCATCCGCATCATCCATATAAAATCGATTAGCTATTATCCGATCCACCATATTCCAAAAAGCTTTCGTACCATGGTTTGCTCGCGCGTTATTCGATAATTGTTCTAAACGCAACCATACCGCTTCCGCTAATTCCGTAAAAGTTTCGCAATTCCAATCGATTATAGACAATAAATAGTCTAGTTCCGCAAGCGTTGATTTGTTTATCTGTTTCGCATTCATTGTTGTTTAGCGTTCCAAACGTCTTTCGCAACTGATTGAACGTGGCTCAGGCGAATAGTTTGACCTAGATATTATTAACCAACCGTTTTTCGCAACTGCGCATTTATACAAGGCGACCTACTGATTGAGCGTGGCTCAGGCTATTATCTGACCTAGATAT
>JAAETT010000558.1 GCA_024228115.1 bacterium | reverse complement strand
TGAAGCCGAGTCGTTGGCGGCGGTGGGGGCGTCGTTCTGGGGCGTGACCGTGACGGTCACACTGGCGACGTTGGAGGTTGCGCCCGAGGCATCATCGATGGTGTACGAGAAGGAGTCACCGATGGTCTCGGAGCCGTCGTGAGTGTAGGTCAGCGTGCCATCACCATTGTCGACCAAGGTGCCGTTGGCGGGGCCGGATGTGATTGCGATGGATCCGAGGGCCAGTGCGTCATCGACGTCCGTGTCGTTGCCCGCGAGATCGATCAGGACGCTGCCGGCCTCGTTCACGGCGGCCGCGTCGTTGACCGCCGTGGGGGCATCGTTCTGCGGCGTGACCGTCAAGGTCACCGAGGCGACGTTCGAGGTGGCGCCCGAGGCGTCGTCGATGGTGTACGAGAAGCTGTCGCCGACGGTCTCGGAGCCGTCGTGCGTGTACGTGAAGGTGCCGTCCCCGTGGTCGACGAGGGTCCCGTTCGAGGGGGGCGAGGTGATCGCGATCGAGCCCAGGTCGAGGGCGTCGTCCACGTCCCCGTCGTTCCCCGCGAGGTCGATCACGACCGAGGCGCCCTCGTTCACGCTCGCCGAGTCGTTCACTGCAGTCGGCGCATCGTTCTGAGGGTTCACAGTGACGGTGACGCTGGCAACGTTCGAGGTGGCGCCCGACGCATCGTCGATCGTGTAGGAGAAGGAGTCGCCAACGGTCTCGGTGCCGTCGTGCGTGTAGGTGAGAGTTCCGTCGCCGTTGTCGATCAGGCTGCCGTTGGCGGGGCTACTGGTGATCGTGATCGAGCTGAGGGCCAGGGCGTTGTCGGGGTCGGTGTCGTTGCCGGAGAGGTCGATCACGACCGAGGCGCCCTCGTTCACGCTCGCCGAGTCGTTCACTGCAGTCGGCGCATCGTTCTGAGGGTTCACAGTGACGGTGACGCTGGCGACGTTCGAGGTGGCGCCCGACGCATCGTCGATCGTGTAGGAGAAGGAGTCGCCGACGGTCTCGGAGTCGTCGTGGGTGTAGGTGAGCGTCCCGTCACCGTTGTCGACCAGGGCGCCGTTGGCCGGGCCGCTCGTGATGGTGATCGAGCTGAGGTCGAGCGCGTTGTCCGGGTCCGTGTCATTCCCCGAGAGGTCGATCACGACCGAGGCGCCCTCGTTGACCGAGGCCGAGTTGTTCGCTGCGGTCGGAACGTCGTTTTGAGCATCGACACTAATCGTTGCCGTCTCACTGATGTCGGTATTCGTATCCGCGCCACCACCATTGTCGGTCACTGTGTTCAAGGTCACCGTGCGAGCTGTCGTCGACGGGTCCTGGTCGGACGCGTCGATGTCGTAGGTGATGTTCTCCAGCACCAGCTCGGCCACTGCCGCATTGGTGCTGCCGGCAAAGGTGATCGTCACGACGCCGGTGGCCTGGGTGTAGCTGTAGGTGTGACCACCGGCTATCGCGCCACTGCTGTCACTGCCGAGCCCGGTGATTGCAGTGCCGTTGATCGTCAGGGTATCGGTGTATTCAATGCCGCCACCGATGGTCAGTTGGGCGGATGCAATATAATCGCCGGATTCAACCGGGTCGATGGTGACTGTACTGAAGACCGCGGCCGAAGTTGTGTCGGTGTTTTCGGTTAAGGTGTCGTTCGCCGCAGTGGCTGCCAGCGTCGGGGTATCGTTGACCGCCGTGATTGTCACGGTGGTGCTGCCGGTTCCCTGCAGCGCGCCGCCCGTGCCCTGGCTGCCGGTGTTGCCGTCGTCGAAACTCCAGTCGATCTGGGCCGTGGCCGGGGGGGCGTCGGAGCTGTTGGCGTAGGTGATCTGTTGCAGGATGTAATCGACGTCGGCCGAGGTCGGTGTCTCGCCGTTGGCGTTGGTGAAGGTGATGACCAGTTGGCCTGATGGAGTAGTGTCGAAGATGGCGATGATCTGGCTGTTCTTGATCAGATTACCATCAAACAGAGTGATGCCGTTGCCATCGGAGAACGAGAAGACATCATCGGTGGAGACAATGCCATTACGCGCCAGCGTGACACTGGCGCCATCGTAATTGCCGTTGCCGCTGTTGAGCGCATCGAGTCCTGCATCGCTGATATCGACATCAGCATCCAGCACCACTGCCGCGCCGCCTTCGGTGAAGGTGGGTGTGCCGTCGAGGTTGGTAAAGACGGGGGTGCTGTTAACCTGCGTGTCACCAATAATTGTCCAACCATGGTCATCAATCAGGGACTGACGATCGGCAACGGACAGGCTGTAATGCAGACCGGACGCACCCAGCGTCACGCCGCTTTGCACTGTTTGTGCGGCCCACCCCGACAGGGTTGCGTCATAGTTGCTGATTGAGAGGTTTGTGTCATCGAGCATTTGACTCATGTTGGTGACGCTTGAGGTATCCCAACCGCCGATGTCCTGATTGAAGTCAAAGGCGCCATCGAGCATTCGACTCATGTTGGTGACGCTTGAGGTATCCCAACCGCCGATGTCCTGATTGAAGTCTCTGGCCAAAGCGAACATAGTGCCCATCTCGATGACACTTGACGTATCCCAACCACCAATATCCTGGTTGAAGTTATAGGCTTCCATGAACATGCCACCCATAGTGGTGACGTTCGAAGTGTCCCAGCCGCTGATGTCCTGATTGAACTGAGTGACGTAACGGAACATGGCCCGCATATCAGTGACGTTTGAGGTATCCCAACCACCAATGTCCTGATTGAAGGCCTTGGCGTAATAGAACATGAGTTCCATGTCGTTGACGTTCGAGGTGTTCCAGCCGCTGATGTCCTGATCGAAGATGGTGGCATCCTTGAACATGGCCCTCATACTGGTGACGTTCGAGGTGTCCCAGGCGCTGATATCCTGATTGAAGGCGACGGCACCCTTGAACATCGCGCCCATATCGGTGACGTCCCCCGTGTCCCAGGCGCTGATATCCTGATTGAAGGCGTCGGCACCCTCGAACATCGCGCCCATATTGGTGACGTTCGAGGTGTCCCAGCCGCTGATGTCCTGATTGATGCTGGTAGCACCTTTGAACATCTGTGACAGATTGGTGACACCGCTGAGATCGGGTGCGTCCGAGGCGTTGATGACGAGATTGTCGGCACCTTCGAAGGCGTCATTCAGATCCTGCCAGGCGATATTGCCCCACTGCTCGACCGACAACAGCTTGTCGCCATCGCCGCTGCCATTGAAATTGACCCCCGGAAAATCACCAACGACCGCGACCGTATAAGTGCCCGCACTTGCATAGGTGTGAGTTGCCGGGCCACCGGTGTAATCGGTTGAGGTTCCGTCTCCCCAAAATACCGTGAAGTTGGTGGTGCCGGCACCGATCGGGATGGTGATGGTGTCACTGGCCGACGTACCCGGATTGTCGGTCTGCCAGGTCGTGACAAAGCCATTTGCCAGTGCGGCCGCTTCTGCTCCGCCGTCGTGGGTGATCTGGACGTTGTCGACGAGGTGGGAGCCGGTCCCCCAATCGCCGCGGTAGAAGCGGATATGGGTCGTCGCCGTGTTGTACGTGTTGGTGTCGATGGGAATGGATTCGTGGGTGTAGGACGAGTTGCTGCCGTCGGGCAGTGCCGTCAACAGGTCCCAGTCCGTGCCGTTCGTCGAGATGCCCACGCTGATCTCGTTTTCCCAGCTCTCCCCGCTGCGTCGCCAATCGAACTCGAGGGTCGCGGTCGTGGCCGTGCTGAGGTCGATCGTGCGTTGGACCCACATCGCCGCCTCGAGCTCGCCGTCGCCGAGCTCGAGCTGCTGCGACAGCACCCGGATGGCCCCGGACGAGGGAGAGCCGTCACCCCCGACCTCCTGCCAATCGCCCTCCCAGCCGCTCCCACCGCTGTAGTCACCGCTCGAGAAGTCGTCGCTCGCGACGACGAGCGTGCCGGCCCAGCTCTTCGTCGTCTCGGCGCTGAAGGCGAGCGAGGTCTCGACCTCGCCGGTGCGGACCTCGAGCGTCCAATCGCCGCCCAGGGCCTCGGCGCCCGTGAGGTCGTCGCTGGCGGCTACGTCCGCGCCCGTGAGCTTGGCGATCGATCCGACGAGCGCCTCGCCGACCTCGCCGCCGGCGAGGTCGCAGCCGTAGAAGAGCAGGTCTGCGTCCTCGGAGAGGGCATCGGCCCAGCCGGCGAGTGCTCCTTCGTAGCTGGAGAGCGTGTCGCCCGAGAGCCAGCCGTCGCCCAGCTGCACGGCACCCTCGGTGCCGTGGGAGACGATGTGGATTGCATCCAGGCCCTGGTAGTCGGTCAGGGTCTCGCTGATCTGCGCGATGCCGTCCTGCTCGGCGTCGAGCAGGACGACCTCGAGGGTTCGGCCCTCGGGGGTCGCCGAGCGCAGATCGTCTACGAGCGTCTCGTAGCCCTCGACGCCCGTGTCGACGAAGACCAGTTCCTTGCGGCTCTCGATGGCCGCCGGGTCCGTAGCCGCGACCGCCTCGCTGGCATCGAGCACGAACTCGATCGCACCCTCGCCCGGGTTTGCGCCGGACATCGCATCGTCGAGTGAGTCGGCGTCGGGGGCGGCGGTGAAGGTCGAGAGCAGGACGCGCGGCTCGAGGGCTTCGAGCTCCGGGCTGCCGGCGGCCTGCTCCGGCTGCGGCTTCTTTTGATGATGTCTGCGACGGGCCATGGGCCCTCCTTGGACGAATCCCGCCCCGCCAGCCCCGTTTCCGACGAGAGGTGTGGCCAGCTTCCGCTCTCATCGGACCACCCACGACAGCCCTTGATAGAAATGTGTCGAAAATCACCCTCCGAAACGCCACATTGGCACGCAACAAAGAGGTAAAAAGCCCTCGTCTCACCGTTGATCGACTCTCAACTGCCTGGAAAGTCTCACGAAACCACGTGTGTGTGCCGATGGAAGAGGGCGATGCAATCCATCCTTCAAACCTGGCTCACCCGGCAGTGCGAGTCTGGGGACCGTTCGGCTCGCGGCACCCTGTGGTTGCGGAAGGGGCGGGAGGAACCGCCGGAGCTGGTCGCGATCCACCCGCCGGGCCTCGGGATGGGCCTGCCCCATCCGGAAGGCCACCGCGCTGCCGCCTCCGCCGCGTTGGCTGCAGCCCGCGCTGTGGTGAAGAGCGGAGAAGAGAAGGATCTCGTCGCGGCGCCCGGCGTGTGCGGCGGCCAGCCCGTGGCTGCAGTGGTGGAGCACCCGCGCGCCACGCCCCGCGAGCAGGCGGCAGCGCTCGATGCGCTGCGCATCGGGCTCGATTGGCTCGGCTGGGCTTCCAGCCTGGAGCGGCCGCGGGGTGATGCTGCCAAGGGGCGGAGTACGGGTAGCCCGGTCGCCGCACGCACCCTCGATCTGCTCGCCGTGGCACTCGAGCCGCGGCCGGTTTCCGCAACCTCGCTCGCCATTGCCACCGAGCTCGCCTCCCAACTGGGCTGCGAGCGGGTCAGCCTCGGGCGCTTCCAGGGCGACGAGCTCGTGCTCGACGCGGTCTCCCACACCGCGCAGCTGGACACGCGTTCGCGTCTGGCGGGCGACATCGTCGCCGCCATGCAGGAGGCCATCGACCAGGACGCGGTGATCGTCTATCCGGCACCCGAAGATGGAGCGCAGCTGGCGGCCGTGGCCCATCGCCGCCTGGCCGACGAACAAGCCCTGGCCGGCGTGTGGACCTTGCCCCTGCGCGACGACGAAGCGCTCGCCGGCGCATTGCTCGTCGAGTTCACTCCGGGGCAGAGCCCGCCAAAAGGGACCCGCGCCTGGCTCGAGCAGCTGGTGTCGCTGCTTGCCCCGGTGCTAGGCCTGCGCCGCCGCGATCAGGCGTCGTTCGGCGCGCGCACCCGCGTGCTCCTGCGGGAGGACCTCCCCGAAACGCTGGGCCTCGAGCGGCTGAACGTTCGCCTGACGCTCGGCCTTGGCGTCTTCCTGCTCTTGGCGCTGGCGCTGCTGCCCGCGACTCATCGTATCGCCGCCCCCGCCCAGCTCGAGGGCATCGTGCAACGCGCCATCGTGGCGCCGATGCAGGCGTACGTCGCCGAGAGCCGTCACCGGGCCGGCGACGTCGTGCGCAAGGGGGAGGTGTTAGGCGTTCTCGAAGACGCCGATCTGCGTCTCGAAGCGCGCAAGTGGGAGGCCAAGCGCGAGCAGCGCCGCAAGGAGCTGCGCGCCGCGATGGCGGAAAGCGATCGCTCCCAGGTGCGCATCCTTCAGGCCCAGGTGGAGCAGGCGGACGCGGAGCTGGAGTTGATCATCGAGCAGCGCCGCCGTACCCGGCTCGTGGCTCCCTTCGATGGCGTCATCACGCGCGGAGATCTCTCCCAGGCCCTGGGCTCGCCGGTCGAGCGGGGCGAAGTGCTGTTCGAGGTGGCGCCCCGGGACGACTACCGCATCACCCTCGAAGTCGACGGGCGGGACATCGCCTTCGTCGAGGCGGGCCAGGCCGGCCGGCTCACCCTGCAGGCGTTGCCCGGCGAGGCGAGGCCATTCGTCGTACGTCGGGTGACGCCGATCTCCAGCGCCGAGGAGGGGCGGAGCTTCTTCCGTGTGGAGGCCGCCCTCGAGGGCGATGGCAGCGGTCTACGGCCGGGCATGGACGGTGTGGCAAAGATCGACGCGGGACGCCGTAGCCTGCTCTGGATCTGGACGCACTCGGCCCTCGATTGGCTGCGCATGGCCTGGTGGGCCTGGGTTCCCTAGTGGGCGAGCGCTTGTTCAGTCCGTTCTGGTACCGGGTCGCCGAGCTGCGGCCGCGGCTGCGCACCCATGTGCGCATCCATCGCCACGTCTATCGCGGGCAGCGCTGGTACGTGCTGGAAAATCCGGCCTCCCAGCAGCAGCACCGCTTCGCGCCGACCGCCCACTACGTGATCTCACTGATGGACGGTGAGCGCAGCGTGGCGGATATCTGGACCGCGGCGCTCGACCACCTGGGGGATGACGCGCCGAACCAGGGCCAGATGATCACGCTGCTGGCCCAGCTTCATAGCGCCGACGCGATGCTCTGCGATGTTCCGCCGGACACGGGTCAGCTCTTCGCCCGCAATGTCCAACACCAGAAGCAGCACGGGTTGGGCCAGCGCTTCAAGAACCCGCTCTATGTACGTCTGCCGCTTTGGGACGCGGATGCCTGGCTCGAGCGACATCACGGACGCGTGGTTCCACTCTTCACGCGCACCGCCTGGCTCGGCTGGTGCGCGCTCGTGGCCCTGGCGGCAGTGACGGCGCTGCGCAACCTGGATGCACTGGTCGCCTACACCCGCGACACGCTCTGGGATCCGAAGAGCCTGGTGCTGCTGGTCTTGCTCTACCCGCTGGTGAAGGCGCTCCACGAATTCGGCCACGCTTTCGCTGCCAAGCATTGGGGTGCGCCGGTCCACGAGATCGGCGTGATGCTGCTCATCGGCATGCCGGTGCCCTATGTGGACGCGTCGGCCACTGCGGCCTTTCCGAGCAAACGCGCGCGCATGGTGGTGGGCGCCGCCGGCGTGATCGTCGAACTGGCGCTCGCCGCGTTGGCGCTGTTCCTCTGGCTCGCGGTGTCGCCCGGGATCGTGAAGCTGGCCGCCTTCCAGGTGATGGCGATCGGCGGCATCTCCACACTGCTCTTCAACGGCAACCCCCTGATCCGCTTCGACGGCTACTACGTCCTTGCTGACGCGCTCGAGATTCCGAACCTGGCGACCCGCGCGAACAAGTACCTGCGCTACCTCGCCGAGAGCCGGATCCTGGGCCTGCCAGAGCGGCGGCCTCAAGGCATCGCACCCGGCGAGCGACCCTGGCTTGCGACCTACGCCGTGCTTGCCTTCATCTACCGGATCTTCCTGACAGTCACGATCGCGCTCTTCATCGCCGGGAAATTCTTCAGCGTGGGTGTCGCGCTCGCGATCTGGTCTCTGCTTCTGCAGGTCGCTGTGCCCGCCGTACGCGGCGTGATGCTGCTGCGCCGCGATCCACGGGTCGGCGAGCGGCCGCTGCAGGCCGCCGGTCGCGCGGCCGGTGCGGTAGCCAGTGTGTTACTCGTGCTGTTCGTGCTGCCGTTCCCGATGTGGACGGTGAGCGACGGGGTCGTCTGGCTGCCCGAGCAGGCGCAGGTGAGGGCGGGAGCCACGGGGGTCGTCGTAGACATTCTCGCCGCGCCCGGGAGCGCTGTGCAGTCCGGCACACCGCTGCTCGAGATCCACGATGATCTGATGGCCGCGGAAGTCCGCGTCCTCGAGGCCCGCGAACGCGAGGCTCGCGCGCGGGTTGAATCGAGGCAGTCCCGGGACCGGGTCGGCGCAGAGGTGGCACGGGAAGAGCTGGCCTCGGTGCGCGCCGAGCTGGCCCGCGCCCGGGAGCGTCATGGCGAGGGCATCGTGCGTGCCGAGGCGGCGGGTCGGTTCGTGCTGCCGCGTGCCGAGGATCTTCCCGATCGCTTTGTCGAGAAGGGCGCCGTGATCGGATACCTGGATGTGGACGGTCCCTCGACGATCCGCGTCGTGGTGCAGCAAGAGGACGCGGCCTGGGTGCGCGGTGCCACCGAGGCGGTGAGCGTGCGGCTAGCCGGCATCGGTCATGCGATTTCAGCGAGCCTCGCGCGAGAGGTTCCCCAGGCGACGGATCGGCTGCCGAGCCTCGCGTTGGGAGCTGCGGGAGGCGGTGGCCTCGCTGTTGATAGTCGCGACCAGCAGGGCTTGACCGCTCTCGAGTCGCTCTTCCAATTCGATGTCCAGCTCCTAGGCGGCGCCCGAGCGCCCGGCCTCGGCAGCCGCGCCCGCGTGCGTTTCGACCACGGCAATGAGCCGGTGGGCTTCCGGGCGATCCGCGCCGCTCGGCGTCTGTTCATGGACCGGCTGCGTGTCTGAACTGTTCCGGCCGGGCGTCCTGCGCGGGGGCTACCCCGAGCGCGTCGAGCCGCGCGCGCCGCGGCTCGAGCGCAAGCTGAGCCAGCTGAGGGAGCGCGCGCGGGGCGAACGACCGCGCGTCTCAGAGCTTCGCGCGCGGGCACGCGAAGTGATCCTACGATCCGACGGCCTCACCGACGCATCCTCTGATGAGCTGGCCCAGCGCCTGGCGGATGTCGTGCCGGCGCTCCGCCGCAGCCTTGCTGGTGAGCCGCTGCTCGAGACGCTTGCCCTGGTGCGCGAGCAGGCTCGGCGGGAGCTCGGCATGGCCCATTTCGAGGTCCAGCTGATGGCAGGCATGGGCATGTTGCACGGAATGCTCGTCGAGCTCGACACGGGAGAGGGCAAGACGCTCTCGGCCACGCTTCCCGCTGCGGTGGCCGCGCTGGCCGGGATTCCGGTCCACGTGATCACGGTGAACGACTATCTGGTCGAGCGGGACGCCGAGACGATGGGGCCGCTCTACCGGGCGTTGGGGCTGAGCGTGGGTACGGTGGTGGATCGGGATCCCGATCCCGAGATCCGCCGACACGCCTACGCCTGCGACATCACCTACGTGACCAACAAGCAGATTGCGTTCGACTACCTGCGTGATCGACTCTCCCGACCGAATCGCAGTGAGGCCTTGCGCGGTGAGGTGGCGCGTCTTCAGCAGGAAGGCCAACAAGGACAGCAGGGCGCCGGGCTGCTGCTGCGCGGCCTTTGCTATGCGATTGTGGACGAGGCGGACAGCGTGCTGGTCGACGAGGCACGCACGCCCCTGATCCTCTCGCGCAACGTGCCCGCGCCGGGGCTCGAGGAGATCGCGCGCCAGGCGACACAAGTGGCCGCGCTTCTCCGGGAAGACGAGGACTACCAGCTATCGCGCGACGGCCGCAACGCAGATGTGACCGAGAGCGGCCGCGCACGGATCGGCGAGCTCTCCAAGGGCTACGGGGGCATCTGGAACGCACCTCTGCGCCGCGCCGAGCTGGTGCGGGTGGCTCTCACGGCCGCGCGGGGCTACGTCCGCGACGAGGACTACGTCGTCCGCGACGGCAAGCTGGAGATCGTCGACGCGCAGACCGGCCGCTCGATGCCGGATCGCTCCTGGGAGGGCGGCCTGCAGCAGATGATCGAGCTGAAGGAAGGTTGCGAAATCTCGGGCGAGCGCGAGACGATCGCCAGGATCAGTTACCAGCAATTCTACCGGCGCTACCTGCGGCTCGGCGGCATGACTGGCACCGGCCGCGAGGTAGGTCGCGAGATCGAGGATGTCTACGGTTTGCCGATGATCCGGATCGAACCGCGACGCCCGACCCGCAGGCTCGACCAGGGCGTTCGTGTGCTGCCCAGCAGCAACGACAAGTGGGCCGCCGTGGTTGGGCGCCTGCGCGCCCTGCATGCCGAGGAGCGGCCCGTGTTGGTTGGCACCGCCTCCGTCCGCTCCTCTGAGGCCCTGGGCCGGACGCTCGCCGAAGCCGGGCTCCCCTACGTGCTCCTCAACGCGCTCCAGAACGCCGACGAGGCAGAGATCATCGGCCATGCGGGCGAGAGCGGCCGGATCACCGTGGCCACGAACATGGCCGGGCGCGGCTCCGACATCCGCGTGCCGGAGGACGTCGAGCAGCGCGGTGGCCTCCACGTCCTGTCGGTCGAACGCGCCGAAGCGCGTCGCATCGATCGTCAGCTCTTCGGACGCTGTGGTCGGCAGGGCGACGCGGGCTCCTTCGAGCAACTGCTCTCGATCGAGGACGGGTTCGTCGCGGATCGGAGCCCGGCCTGGCTGGTTCGCCTCGTCCAGCGGGCCCTGCAGCAGGGTTGGCCCGGCGCAGAAACGCTCGCACGCGGGCGGATCGCCTGGGTACAGCGGCGGGTAGAGCATGGGCACGCCGAGCAACGGGCGCAGCTGCTCCGCAGCGAGGCCGAGCTGGAGCGCGCGCTGGCGTTCGCGGGGTCGGCGGAATAGCTCGTCTAGATACTGTCGAAACGCGTCAGACGGTTGCGACCGTTTTCCTTGGAGAAGTAGAGCGCCTGGTCGGCCTGGTCGATCAGCCCGGTCAGGCTGTCTGCGCGGTCCCGCACTGAGGCGACCCCGAGGCTTGCTGCAATCGGAACGCTCGTGAAACCCGGGGCAGCGATCTGGCGGCGGACACGTTCGCCCAAGGCCTCCGCCTCTTCCCGGGTGGAATCCGGGAGGGCTACGCAGAACTCTTCGCCGCCGTAGCGGCAGACGATGCCGCTACCGCCGAGCTGGCTCGTGAGGCCGTCGGCGACGCGGCGGATGACCTCGTCACCTGTCAGGTGCCCATGTTCGTCGTTGACGCGCTTGAAGTGATCGATGTCGACCATCAGGCACGCGAGCTCATCGCCATCGGCCCGGGCGCTCTGGAACAGGGGCTCCACGTCCTCCATGAAGCTGCGTCGGTTGGCGACGCCTGTCAGGGGGTCGGTGCGGGCGAGCTGCTGGAGTTCCTCGTTCTGGAGGCGGATCTCGTCGCGGGATTTCTCGAGTTTGTCCAGCGCGTGCTGAAGCTCGGCGCGATTTTCTTCGAGCTCGGTGACGTCGTCGAACGTGACGATGGCTCCGGTTGGACGGCCCCAGCCGTCGAGTACAGGCGCACCGTTCACGGTGAGTACGATCCGCCTCCGGGCGCTGCGATTCAACGTGAGGGTTTCGCCAACGAAGGCTTCGCCATCGCGCATCGCGCGCAGCCACGGGAACTCCCCCCTTACCTCGTCTCCCTGCCGGTCCCGCCAGCCGAAGGAGGAGGCCTTGCGTCCCATCAGGTCCACAGATCGGAGCCCGAAGCGCGTTGCGAAGGCGTCGTTGGCCATCACCACATCATCGTGCGGGTCGATGACGATGACGCCTTCGGTCATCACGTCGAGGGTGGCCTGGACCCGGGTGGGGATCACGGCCGAGGGGTCGAGGTGCCGCAGGGTGCGGCGCAAATAGAAGCCGTAGGCGAAGAAGCCAACCACGCCCACCAGGACCAGGATGCGCAGCAGGGGATGGCTCCACAGGTTCGCCAGCAGGCCGTCGCCGCCCTGATCCTGGAAGCGGAGTTCGATGGTCGACCACTGCTCGCCGTCCCGATACAACGGGATCCCGATGTGGTCGGCGGTCGAGCGCCCGTCCGCCGGAGGATTCCAGAGATCGCGATGCTCGCCGACGTCGATCATCAGCCTTCCGCCTGCGGCACGTAGGCCGGCGGAGAGGACTTCCTCGTTCCGCTCCACGGCCACCCGCAAGGCGGCACGTACCGAACGCAGGTCGCCGCGATCGATGCCGACCGTTGCCTGGGTTGCCACGGCCTCGGCGATACGGATACGCAGCTCCGTGTCGCGGTTCTCTACGTTGGGAAGCCAACCCAACAGGTCGAGGCCCATCAGGATGGTGCTCGTCAGCATCACCAGCCCGAAGCTGATGCGGAAGATCGGTCCGAACGATCCCACCGCGTTAGTCGTCCAGGAACTTCACCGTGCAGTGGAGCCCGCCCGGGATCTGGCCACCCGGGTTGGGAAGATCCAGCCGCACGCTGAAGGTGCCGCTCGCGGCATCGATGATCGGGTCGACGATTGCGACGTTCGCGACCACGCTCGCATCGACCGGGAACTCCGGTTCGATGGTGGCACGCATGCCCGGATGCACGCTGCCGTAGCGGCTCGCGGGCATCAGCACGTCGACACGCAGGGGGTCGATCTGGGCGATCTTCAAGATCGTTTCCTCGTCCACGACCTCACCCGCCTCCAGAAGGCGCTCGGTCACGACTCCCGAGATCGGCGCGCGCAAGGTGCGCCGGGCGAGCAGCGCCTTGGCCTGCCGAAGCTCCAGCCCCGCGAGCTGCCGGGCCTCCTTCGCCTGCAGCAGCTCGAGCTCACCGATGCGCGCCTGGGTATCCAGCTCCTCGCGGGTGTCTACGGAGAGCGCCTTCTTTTCGAACAGCTCCGCCCCGCGCTTCTGGCGCTTCGTACTCAATGCGAAGCTCTCCTCGTGAGCGCGCAGTGAACCCTCGAGGCCGGCTCGTAGGCGCGCAACCTGGACGGCTGCGGCCTCGACTCCCGCCTCGAGCTCGACGACGGTCTGACCTTCCTTCACCGGATCCCCGCGCTCGACGTGGATCGTCTCGATCAGGCCGAGGGTCTGGCTGCCGATGGCTACGGTCTTCGAGGGCTGGACCAGACAGTCCAGCGCGCCGTCCGGATCCGCGGATAGGGTTTCGGCGGCGCCGTCCGGAGCGCCAGTCGAGAGCCAGTCATCCTCCGGCGGTGCGAGCGGGTCGGACGCTGTCCGGTCCACCGCGGCGGCCGTGCCCGCCGCTTCCCCCGCTGCATCCCGTAGGGGCGATCGCTCGTCTGCGTTCCTATCCGTCGAAATGAAGGCGGGCACCGCCAGGAGCAGTACCAGCAGCAAGGCGCCGGCCGAGATCAGGCCACGGGACGATTGCAGCCAGGGCGGAAGGGACGCAGGCACGAGAGGCTCTCCACGAGAAAGGACCGAGTTCAGCTCTTCGACCGGATGGCGCCCTGGCATGAGGGCGTTTCCCGGCAGCGTTCTCGTCCACCTTCAGCCTTCCTCACGGCGGACCGATGCGCCCTACGGTGACGCCCGCTGGGTGCCGCCATCAGGGAGGGACGATGTCGCGAACAGGGTCTGGACGAGAGCGCGGCGGCCGGCCGCGTGTCGGGGTGCCGTTCGGCCTCCACTGGAATCTCGTTGGTGAGACCACGCGAGAGGTCCGGGCGACGGCACTTGAGATGGGGCCGGGCGGGATCGCAGAGCACAGATGAACGAAGCCCAGCCCGATCGCGTGCAAGCGCCTCTCATGCGCACCAGCCTGGCAGCGAAACTCGCGCTGATGGTTGCGCTGCTGGTCGTGGCCGCGATCGTTGGAACCGGCTGGCTCGGTCAGGCCGCCCGCGATCAGGACGCCGCCCGAGCCCAGCAGGCCCGCGGCGCGCGCATCGCAAGCCGACTTGCACCGCTGTTGGCCATGCAGGAAGCCCTTGCGCGCGAGTCCGCCCTCGCGGCGGCGCTCGAAGACCTCGGGCGAGGCGGTGACATGGCCTACGCGCGCGTGCTCGATCCCGGTCTACGGGTCGTGGCCAAACAGGTCTTCCAGGCCGTGGCCGACAGCCCGGATCGCGTGCGCGACGTCGCCCGGCGCGCCCTTCATCCAGAGCCGATTCGTTGGGCGGATGGTCCCGAGTACGATGTGGTGGATCTCTTCGTTCCGGTGATCGCGGATGATGCTCTCCAGGCGATGCAGCCGGTGGGCCGCCCGCTGCCGCGGGAGCTGGGCTTCGTGCAGGTCGGCGTCCGCGTTCCCGACACTCTCGCCTCGAGTGCGCCCTCTCGCGAGACGCTCGCGGCTGCTGGCGTCCTCGCGCTGGTCCTGGTTGGCCTCGGCTGGATCGGTAGCCGCGGGCTCACCGCGCGCATGCGGCGGCTCGCCGCTGTTACGCGCGATATCGCTGCCGGGCAGTTCGACCGCGTGGTTGGTGTGAGCGGAAGCGACGAGGTGGGTCACCTGGCCCGCGGGCTCGGTGTGATGATCGATCGGTTGCGCGACTACCGGGAGCAGCTGGAAGGCCACCGGCACGATCTGGAGGAGCAGGTGCGCGAGCGCACCTTGCAGCTCGAGACCCGCACTGAAGAGGCGGTCGAGCTGGCCCGCCAGGCGGAAGAGGCAAGCCTCGCCAAGTCCCAGTTCCTGGCCAACATGAGCCACGAGATCCGCACGCCGATGAACGGTGTGTTGGGCATGACGGAGCTGCTGCTCGAGACCTCTCTCGACGAGAGCCAACGCGGCTTCACGAGCACGGCCCATCGCTCCGCCGAGCTACTGCTCGGGACCATCAACGATATCCTCGACTTCTCGAAGGCCGAGGCCAACAAGCTCGAGCTCGAGTCGTGCACCTGCCAAGTGAGCCAGGCGGTGAACGAGGTCGTTGACGTCGTGTCCGAGGCCGCCGCCCGCAAGGGTGTCGAGCTGGCGACCCACGTACCCGACGACGTGCCCTTCGCCATTCGCTCGGATCCGGTGCGCCTGCGCCAGGTCCTCACAAACCTGGTTGGCAACGCGGTCAAGTTCACCGAGGAAGGCTCGGTCGCGATCAGCGTCACGCGGCTCAGCCACCCGGACGAGGCCGACGGCTTCTGTCGCCTCGAGTTCGCCGTCGCCGACACGGGCATTGGCATCCCCGAAGAGGAGAAGGACCGCATCTTCCACTCCTTTACCCAGGCGGATGGCTCGATGGCACGCCGCCACGGCGGCACTGGGCTGGGCCTCGCGATTGCGCGCCAGCTGGTGGAACTGATGGACGGCGAGCTGCGCTTCGAGAGCGAACCCGGGCGGGGCTCGCGCTTCTGGTTCACGATTCCCGCCGAGATGGTGGAAGAGCAGGCTCCGGCAGATGCTGGCAAGGGCCCGTCGGAGCCGCGGGCCGCGGTCGATCTCGGTCCCCTGAACCTGCGCATCCTGCTGGCCGAGGACAACGAGGTCAACCAGGAGGTGGCCGTGGCGCTGCTCGAGTCGCTGCAGTGCGAGGTCGAGCTGGCGCCCGATGGCGAGGTCGCCGTGCAGAAGGCCGCCGACGGCTTCGACATCGTGCTGATGGACTGCCAGATGCCCCAGATGGATGGCATCGAGGCCACACGCAACATCCGAAGCGCCGACGTGCGCGCGCGTAGCGGCGAGCGGATTCCGATCGTCGCTGTCACCGCCCATGCCATGCGCCACGACCGCGAGGTCTGCTTTGCCGCGGGAATGGACGGCTATTTGAGCAAGCCCTTCAGTCGCGAAGAGCTGCTGCAGGCACTCTCCGCCTGGAGGAAGCAGGGTGCGGCAGCCCCGGCCCCGGTGCGACCCGCGGCGAAGCGGGTGACCGGCTGCATCGACACCGAGGCGATCACGGAACTCCGCGAGTTGGAGAACGGCCGTCGCCAGGGGCTGGTGGCCAAGCTGATCGGGACGTTCCGGGCCTCGTCGACCAAGCTGCTGGGCCAGATCGAAGAGGGCCTGGTGGCGGGCGAGGCCAGCGCTGTCCGCGACGCGGCCCATGCGCTCAAGTCGAGTAGCGCACAACTCGGCGCCAGGCGGGTCTCCGAGTTGGCGCGCAGCCTGGAGGATGCTGGCCGCAGCGGGGCGATGGAGATCATGCCCGAGCTGGCGGACCAGCTCGGCCCCGAACTCGAGGAGGCGCTCGACGAACTCGGGCGCCTGGCAGCCGAAGAGAGCGCAGGTTTCTAGTTGCGGAGCGAAGAATGGGTCTAGGGCAAGATCGGTAGTCCCGTTCACATAGGTCTCTGTTTAGCTCGCGTAGATGGGGCAATGAATGCGTTGCGGGGTCACGCAGCGCGTCTTGATCCGCCCCTCGTAGCAGGCCTTCACCCATGGCTCGAGGGACTGCCGCCATGGAAAGAGGCGTCGCGACAAGATCTCATCCACGGTC
>JAAETT010000557.1 GCA_024228115.1 bacterium | reverse complement strand
CTTTCACACCGACTACACATTTCACCGCGCGGGTCCGGACATCACGAACATCAAGGAGATCAAGCGACTAGACGACGACGGGTCCGTCTTGGAGACAACGGCGTTCACCTACGACCTGAACGGGCAGCTCGAGACGATCACTCCTCCGGCGGTGAGTCCCGCCGACGGACTCAAGATCGTACGGAAGTACTTCGCGGTTCCCGCGGCGAGCGTCGGGCTCCTCGAGGAGATCGAGCTCGAAGTGAACGGATCCCCTGATCCGCATCTGAAGCGGAGCTTCACGTACGATGCCCGGGGGCTTGCTGGCTCGGTGACCGATGCTCGCGGGAACACGACCGACTTCGTGTGGGATGACCTGGGCCGGCTCGTCGAGACGAAGAATGCGATGACCCCAGATCGCGAGTCGACGTTCTTTCGCTACCGGGGCCCAAGCGCCGTGGGCGCTTTCAGTGCCGCGCCTCCTGGCCGCTTCCTCTCCGAAGTTGAGATCGGCACCACCACCTCAGCCGGCGAGGGCCAGCTTCGTCGCCTCCGCTACGACACCGAGGGCCGCCTCGAACGGGTCGAACGCAAGGATGACAGCAACAACTGGCCGATCTTCACCACCTTCGCCTATGACAGCGACGACAACCGACTCCGCTCCGTCGATGCTACGACTCGGACGCTCACCTTCGCCTACGACCTCCTGACGCGCCTGGCGAGTGTGACCGACGATGCGCCCACCCCGAATACGACGACCTTTGCCTACGATGCCGTCGGCAACCGCACTGAGATCCTGGATGCGAAGAGCCGCCAGACGCTGTTCCGCTACGACGATCTCGATCGTCTCATCGAAGTGGAGCAGGTCGCCGAGGGCCT
>JAAETT010000556.1 GCA_024228115.1 bacterium | reverse complement strand
GACCGTGGATGAGATCTTGTCGCGACGCCTCTTTCCATGGCGGCAGTCCCTCGAGCCATGGGTGAAGGCCTGCTACGAGGGGCGGATCAAGACGCGCTGCGTGACCCCGCAACGCATTCATTGCCCCATCTACGCGAGCTAGCAGAGACCTGTGTGAACGGGACTACCAATCTTGGCCTAGACCCATTCTTCGCTCCACAACTCGCTCCAAGGCACCGACCGGGGCTCCCTGGTGGCGGAGCCGCCTTCCCGGCGCCTCGTAGCGACTCCCTGGGGAGGGCAAGGCGGCCGCTCCGGCGGCGGGGGCCATCACTCCGATGGGTTCGGGCGCCGGGTCCTCCAGAGCAGGGTCAGCAGGATTGCTGGATACAGGAGGTCGGCGATGAGGGGAGTTCCAACATTGAAGGGAGCGTAGTTGGCATGCGCAATGGCGTCCCAGAGATGGACTGCTGCCGCGCCCAGCAGGAAGACCGACTTCGCAACGACGACCGCTGTGATCAGGTGGTCCGAGATCCAGATGGCCAACAGGGCCGCGATGGCAATCCCCAGCGTCGCAAAGGCCAACTCGGTCTGGAACGGGCTGCCGGCCGGCCACCCGATCTGGCCGGCCACCCAGTCGGCCATGAAGAGGTGGCCCGTGGCAGACCACAGGCCACCGAAGCCGATGAGGATGACCACGAGGTATTGGAGCAGGAGCGCGGGCGGCAAGCCGTCTAGCCCGTGGATCTGAGAGTGCCGGCGCGCACTCAATGGAACCAGGACCAGCATGTAGACGAAGCCGCCGATCCAGGGCACCAGCGAGCAGAGCCAGAAGCCGAAGTAGGTTTGCGGCAGGAACCGCCAGAGCAGCTTGGGCCAGCTCGCAAACGGCGGACGATCGGGCGCGCGGCGCAGCAGGACGCCGAGCGGCACCAGGAAATCGAGCAATCGGAGTGCGCCCGCTTTCATTCGCCGTTCCGCCCCATGCATGCACCTCCGCTGAAGCCGACGAAGTGTACACGGGCCAGGAGCGGAACCATCGACGGCTCCAGGGGCATTCTCGGGCCTGCGGGACGGCACCGCGACTCTCGCAGGTCGGGGCCCGAATTGGGACCGGAAGCGGGACCGAAGCCCACCCGAGCGTCATCCCAGCTTCTCTTACGGATCCTCTTTGCCGATCGCCTTGTCAGTGCCTCGATCGGTTTTCGTCGAATCGAGCGGAAGAGCCGCCGGAGATTCGATGGACACCGTATCTGTCTCGCGAGACGGCTCGTTCGCCCTGTTGAGCCAGTAGGCGCTGCCGAAACCGATGATCACGATGAGAATACTCGCGGCGATGGGCAGCCACGCGATGACTGAGAGCTTCTGTTTCGGCAAGACGGGTTCCGGATTCTGCTTCAACGCCTCCTGGGCTTCTTCAAGGCGCGTGATTATTTCGCCCGCGCTACCAGGGCGGCTTCCAGGTTCCCTTTCCAGACAGCTTCGAATGAGATTGCGCGCTGCTTCCGGAAGAATGCTCGGCAGCAGATCCCAGTCCGGATCCTGCTCCGGAATACCGGTCGTCCGATCAGGGTCCGTCTCGCTAGCGAATGGCGCACGGCCAGCCAGCGCCTCATATAGACAACATCCGAAAGCCCAGATGTCCGTACGCTCATCAGCTTCCTGTCCACCGGCTTGTTCCGGACTCACATAGACAGTGGTTCCGTCGAAGTCGCCGGCTGTGGAGGAACGGGACTGATGCGTCTGGATCGATTCCGCCAATCCGAAATCCAGAACCCTGCCTTCTCCCGCTGGCGCGATCTTGATGTTGGCCGGCGTCAGATTACCGTGAACGATGCGATTCTCGTGAGCCGCCTCCAGCGCTCTTGCAACTTGAACGAAGAGCGTCAGCGCTTTCTTTACGGAAAACGGATCCAGCTTGACGCTATCAGCGAGCAGCTTCCCAACGACGAACTCGAGGACCAGGAACCGAAGGCCATCCTCCTCCTCCAGGCCATGAAGGGCCCCGATATTCGGATGACTCAGCGACGTCAGGGTCCGTACTTTCTGCTCGAGCGAAGCGAGCCACTCCGCATCGAGTGCAGCGTCCTCTGGAAGAACCCTGATCGCCACCACGCGGTCCAACTCGGTGTCCTGGGCGCGATATACTTCGCCAAGTCTCCCGGAACCGATACTGGCGGTGATTTCAAAACGACCAAGACGTGTCCCGGGAGACAGACTCATCGCCGATTCCCTCTTTTCAAAACGACCACGATCCTGGCCGATTTAACCAGAGCAGGAGGAGGGGGTCAACGTGTCCGGTCTGGACTCAACTACCATCTGGAGCGCCAGCGTCAGGCCCCGCCCTCTCGGGGTCGCTAGACGTCGAAGCCCAACTCGCGGTACCCGGGGGCGACGCGATCGGTCACCAGGCCGACACGCTGGAGCTGCGGTACGACGTGGTCTTCGAACATCCGAGGCCCGGTGTTGGCGAACTCCGGATCGTTTGCCTTCTCGCCGATCTCCCTCATCGCCTCGTCGTAGTCGATGCCGACTTCGGTGTAGACCGCCTTGCGCGACGAGAGGATGCCACCGCCCGACGAATCGGCAGCACCGCCACCACCCGAAACGAGCATGCGAACGGCGCCCAGTGCGAAATCCTCCACGCGTTCCCGGTCGGGGTCCGACATGCGGGGGAGTTCTTCCTTCATGTAGATCAGGCCGTAGGAGACGTGGCGCGCCTCGTCTTGGGCGGTCAGCTCGACGACCTTACGCAGCAAGTCGTCCCGTGTGTTCTCCTTCATCGACTTGAAGGTCCCCATGGCGAGGCTCTCCGTGATGACCTGCATTCCCACGCACTTCATCTGCCAGAGGTCGGCCTCGAGGATCGCGTTCAGGACCGCGTGCAATGACGGCTCGATGGTGTAGACCTGGTCGAGCCGCGTGATGTAGCGATGGAATACCTCGACATGACGGGCTTCGTCGATCACCTGGGTCGCGGCGTAGAGCTTCCCATCCATGTCCGGCACGGCCTCGACGAGTTGGCCGCAGCAGAGCAGCGCACCCTGCTCGCCGTGCAGGAACTGGGAGAGCGTCCAGGCGGAGCGACGTGCCGCGAACTGCTCGCGCTTCTCGTCTGAAAAGGGCCTGGACGAAGTCGTAGCGCGGGAACCGCTCTCCGCTCGGATCCAGGATGTCCCCTACCCCTTCCTTGTCGATCTCGAGATCCCAGGGGATGTCCGAAGCTGCATTCCACTGCTCTTTCTTCGCCATCTCGTAGAGGTCGCGAAGGGCCTTCACGTGGGTTTCGTAATCGAACTTCCAGATGGTCTTGAGAGGAGTGACGATTTCTTCGAGGGACATGTTGGTTCCATCCGACCTGTGAGCCGCGAGGGCTCGTTCGAGTGGGCCGGGACTTCGGCCACCCTCGAGAACGAGTAGCAATTACCGAAAAGTGGACAAGGTGGTCGATTTTTATTGGACCCCGGCATCGGGCACAACGCCATTGATTCCGCGCCTGAACCGGCCCGGGTTCTCGGGAGACCCTGGCGTGGTCTGAGTTCGACGGAGGGGTCTGGGGCAAGCTGGCGCTCGCCGTGGACCCTCAGCCACGAGGCCGGAAAAGCGCTCGTCGTCGACAGGCCACGGCCCCCACGCAGGCATCCCAGCTGGGAGCAGATTGCCAGCGGTAGAGCCCTCGTGCTCTGATTGGGTAGGATTGCCCCATGGTCGGCACCCTCCCCCAGTTGGACGAGAGCGGCGAAGTCCGCCCAGCCGGCTGGCGCCGGACCCTCGCGCTGTTCCTCGCGACCTGCTTCTTCACCCTGGACTGGATTACGCCGCTGGGGGTCGCGGTAGGCGTCCCCTACGTCGCCGTGATCCTGGTCTCGCTGCGCCTGCCGACCTCCAGGGAAGTCGTGTTCTTCGCGATCGGCTGTTCCGTACTCACGTTGATCGGGATCGGCCTGTCTCCGGGGCCTGGGGGCGTTGAGTGGTGGAAGGTGCTGGCGAATCGCACCCTCGCTCTCTTCGTCATCTGGACCACGGCCACAGTCGGCCTTCAGCGACGCCGTGTCCACCTCGCTCTGCGCGCATCGCGGATGGCACGCGAGAAGGGCGACCAGGCGCATGCCATTTCGCTCGCAGAGAACCAGGCCCGGTTGGGCGGCGTCATCCAATCTGCCATGGACGGCATCGTGACGATCGATGAGAACCAGCGAATCGTGGTATTCAACCACGCCGCAGAACAATTGTTCGGGGCAAGCGCGGACGATGTGATCGGGAAGTCGGCCGATCGCTTGATCCCCGAGCGCACCCGCGGCCAGCAGCCGGACTTCATCCGCGAATTCGCTGCGAGTGGTGAAGCGACCCGTCGCCTGGGAGTACAGGGCGATTTGTTCGGGCTCCGCTCGGATGGGACGGAGTTTCCGATCGAGATCTCCATCTCCCAGGCCGAGACCGACGGCAAGAAGCTGTTCACGGCCTTCATCCACGATATCACCGAGCAACGCCTCGCCGTAGAAGAACTGGCCATCCGGGCGAAACAAGAAGCCGTGATCGCCGATCTGGGCCGACGTGCCTTCATCGAGATGTCCCTCGAGAAGACGATCCAGGAGTGTTTGGAGACCTTGTCCCTGACCCTGGGTGCCGAGTTCGCAAAGGTGCTCGAACTCAACCCGGACCAGACCTCATTCAAGCTGGTTGCAGGCGTCGGTTGGAAGGCCGAACCGGCAGATACCCTCCCCATTCCCGCGGATCCCAGTACCCAGTCGGGCTACACGCTCTCCGTGGATCACCCCGTCGTGGTGACCGACCTCGAGAGCGAAACCCGTTTCTCGGGGCCGACCCTGCTCGAGACCCACGACGTGCGGAGCGGATTGAGCGTCGTGATTCCCGGAGACGACGGCCCCTATGGCGTACTCGGCGTACACGGGCAACAAGCGAGGCCATACAGCAAGAACGACATCGACTTCCTTCAAGCCATCGCCAGCTTCATCGGACTCGCGGCTCGCCGCGCCAAGGCGGATAGGCGATTGCGCAGCGCCGAGGCAAGAGCTCGTGAGGCGGAGGAGCTGGCCTCGATCGGCACGATCATGGCCGGGATCGCTCACGACGTTGGCACGCCGATGAACGTCATCATGGGCTACGCCGACATGCTCGAGCGCAGCCTCTCTGATCCGAAGGAACGAGAGCGAGCCACCCTGATCAAGCAGCAGATCGGCCGCATCGTGCGCCTCGTCGATACGCTGCTCAACATGGCCCGTCCCTCGAAGGGCGTGCCGGTTCCAGTACAGCTCGGTGAGTTACTCGATGCATCGCTCTCCTTCTTTCAGGAGAAACTCCGAAAACACGGCATCTTCGTCGAAAAGAAATTCGAGCCGGCGCCCGAGATCCGCGGCAACGCCGACCGATTGCAGCAGCTCTTCTTGAACCTGTTCGTGAATGCAGTCGACGCCATGCCCGACGGTGGCACTCTCCAGGTCCAACTCAGACCGTTGGGAGAAGACGAGGTCGAGGTGCGAATACGAGACGACGGAACGGGGATCCAATCCGGCGATCTGCAACGCATCTTCGAGCCCTTCTTCACCACCAAGCAGCGCGGAGAGGGAACCGGCCTTGGGCTCGTCGTCAGCAAGGGCATCGTGGTGGATCACGGTGGCACGATCACGGTCCGGAGCGAACCCGGAGCCGGAACGGAATTCCGAATCTGCTTTCCCACGGATGGACAGCAGCTCGAGCCCAACGGGGCAGACTGACTCACCGCACCCGTCGCCCGTAGAGGCAAGGCGAGGAGATGAGACGGGAGCGCGACGAGAGCCCTCCTCCGACCGTCGCAGCGATGGCATGGAGGATGCATTCGTCCTTGAGCATGTCCGGGACGCGTGTACTCATCATCGACGACGATGCCGCCACCCGTAAGATGCTGGCGGAAGCCCTTCGGGAACAGGGCTTCGATACGAGGTACGCGGTGAATGTCGAGCCGGCCCTGGATCTACTCGATGACGAGGTGTTCGGCGCGATCGTGTGTGCGGAGGAAATGGCCACCCGCGACGCCTCCGAGCTACTCGAAGCCGCCCAGCGGGCCGAACAGGCGCCGCCCGTCATCGTCATGACCGACGAAGCAACACCGGATACCGCCGGGGCGATGCGAAGAGCAGGAGCTTTCGGCTTCGTGAAGAAGCCCTTCCTCCCATCGCAGCTCTGCAAGCTCATCCATCAGGCGGTCAGCGCTCGGACCTGAGGCCGATCAAGCGCCATCCGTCCTGCTTCGGGCCCGGAATCCCGGGCCGTCGCACCTGCTGCTTCTGCGTTTGGGGCTGGGGTGCCGGGATGGCTCTTCCGGGCTTTGGAGCTTGGATCGCGGGCGACCGCGAATCGTGACCGAAGCCCTGTACTTTGGGCTTCGAGACCGGCATCGGAACCGCGACGGCGGGGGCTCCCCTGAACCGCAGGTTGATGCCGAAATCGACAGGCCGGCCCCAGGCCGCGCCCAGCGTGTTCGTCAGCTCGCGCTCTGTATCCTTGTGCGAAGCAAGGAGACCCAGATGCCGCGCATGACTCCCGAACAGATGCTGGACCGCCTGGAAATCGAGGATCTCCTCACGCGCTACGCAACCGGGGTCGACCGCAAGGATTGGGACCTCTGGGAGAGCTGCTTCACCCCGGAGGCCGTGATCGACTACACGGCCTTCGGGGGGATAAGCGGCGGTGTAAGCGAGGTTCGTGCGTGGCTCGAGAAGACCATGGGCATCTTTGCGATGAGCCAACACATGGTCATGAACAAGGAGATCGAGCTTTCCGGCGATTCTGCCACCAGCCGCGCCGGGTTCTACAACCCGATGTCCCTGGCGATCGATGACGGAGAGAAGCGGCTTCTCTTCTTCGAGGGCGGTTACTACCTCGACCAGCTGGTTCGAACGGCCGACGGCTGGAAGATCTGCGAGCGGGTCGAAGAATTCAGCTACTCGACACGCCTGAACCCCCACTCAAACCGCAGCAGAGCTAGCGGGCCTCCTGAGCGATGCAGGCCGATCGACGCTTCGGATCTTGCGCGCGTTTCGCGATGGAACCAACAGCTCCAGAATGACGAAGGTGCGGCACCGATGGCGCTCGATGCGGTCGAGGCCCGATTGCAACGCTGGCTCATCTCCGGCTACGAGGGGCTCATTTTCGAGGTGGAGTCCGTGCCCGTGGGGTACGCGCTCTATCGCCAGACCGACCCGGACCTGAAGGAACCGGACGGGGTCTACCTTCGTCAGTTCTTCATTCTTCGCGAGCATCGCCGACGTGGTCTCGGCACGCGTGCGTTCCAACTCTTCCGCAACGAGGCGTTGGGCGGGCGGAGATTGGTTCTCGAGGCGCTCGCGTCCAACCCCGACGGTGAAGCGTTCTGGCGGTCCCTGGGGATGACCCCGTACAGCGTGACGTTCGAGCTGAAACCAGATGCGGCCGCGAACCCATCGGGACGCTCAGCCGAGTAGCTGGCGGGCTCGGATCAGGTCGTCGGGGTTTCCGATGTCGATCCAGGTTCCCTCGCCCCGTTCTGCTTCCAGGCAGCCCTGGGCGCACCACCATTCTGCGAGATACCCGAGGTTGTCCGGTGGGTGATCCTCCGCGAGGTAGGCTGTGAGATCGGAGAGACGGGAGCGGGGGATACCGTAGACGGCCGTGACGGCCAGGGTCGAGGCAGGTCTGGGATCCTTCTCGACGAGGGCGGTGACGACGCCGTCCGGGCGCAGCTCGACGCTGGCGTAGCGTTTCACCTTCTCGCTGGTGCCGACGTCGTAGGTCACGACCGTTGGCGTGCGGCGCGTGCGGTTCGCAAGCCCGGCCAGGCTGAAGTCGAAGACGTTGTCGGCTGCGAGGACGAGTAGGTCCTCGTCGATGCTCGAGGTCGCGATGTAGTCGGCCAGGTCCGCCACGGCCCCTCGCCTGTTCGCGTGAGACGACACGCCATTGCCGAGCACCCGAAGCGTGACCCGCCCGGCCCGACCCATCGCCCAGTCCGTGATGGCAGGGCGGCTCTTCTCGTTCGTGAGGACGTCAATGGCGCGGACATGGCCCAGCGCCTCAACGGCGTCCGCTGCCCAATCGATGGCCTTTCGGCTGCCGATCGGCGCCAGGGCTTTCGCGCTTCCGCCGTACTCAGGGCCGAGCCGCGTACCCCAGCCTGCTGCCAGCAAGATCGCGCGCACGGCGCCTCAACTAGCCGAGGCTCGGGGAGCCGTTCTTGTTAGCATCTTTGTTGAAACCCGTCGCCAGCGCGATGATCGAGGCGATGTCGGAGAGATTGGAGGGCACGACGAAGGTGTTGCCTTCCTTTGCCAGGTTTCCGAACTCCTTGACGTACTGCTCCGCCACGCGAAGCTGCATGGCTTCGCCGCCACCAGGCGAACTCAGCGCCGAGGCCACCTGCCGAAGGCCCTCGGCGGTTGCGCGGGCCACGGCCTCGATCGCTTCTGCCTCACCCTGGGCTTCGTTGATCTGCTTCATCCGGGTCGCCTCGGACTCCTTGATCACCTTCTGCTTGTCGCCCTCGGCCTGGTTGATGGCGGCATCGCGGTGGCCCTCGGATTCGAGAACCACCGCCCGCTTCTCGCGCTCGGCGCGCATCTGCTTCTCCATGGCGGTCAGCACGTCATGGGGCGGATTGATGTTCTTGATCTCGTAGCGCATCACCTTCACGCCCCAGGGATCCGAGGCCATGTCGAGTTCGGAGACGACCGACGCATTCATCTGCGCACGTTCCTCGAAGGTCCGATCGAGATCGATCTTGCCGACCTCGCTTCGCAGCGTCGTCTGGGCCAGCTGGGAGATGGCGAAGACGTAGTTGCCGATGCCGTAGGAGGCCCGCCGGGCATCCAGGACCTGGAGGTAGAGGACGCCATCCACGCCGACCTGGACGTTGTCCCGGGTGATGCAGATCTGCTCCTGGATATCGATCGCCCGCTCCTTCAGGGAGTGCTTGTAGGCGATCCGGTCCACGAAGGGCATCAGGATGTGGAAGCCCGCGTGGAGCGTGTCCGAATACTTCCCGAGGCGTTCGACGACATAGGCACTCTGCTGGGGAACGACGACCGCCGTCTTCGCCAGTACGAAGATGACGAGGGCGGCAATGACACCAACACCAATGAGCGTCTCCATGATCCGATCTCCTTCAGCGGTTCGGGCCTACTCGGCCCGCACTCGCAGCATGACACCGTCGACACCGTCGACGTGGGCGATGGCGCCCTCTTCCAGCGCTTCACTGCCTTCGTTCCGTGCTCGCCAGGTAGACCCGCGCAATTCGACCTTGCCGATTTCGCCCGGCGCAATCGCACCCTCGACGACACGCGCCTGCTCGCCCAGCAGTTCGGGCGCCAGATCGACCGTCTTGGCCATGAGGCGCTCGTAGGCCGGGCCGCGGACGAAGACAGCAAGAAACACGGCCAGGCCCGCGAAGACCATCCACTGCGTCCAGATCGGTGCATCGATTCCGAACAGGCCGAGCAACGAGGTACCGAGTGCAGCGGCGCCCACGACGGCGAGCCAGAAATCGGCGCTCACACCGAGTTCGGCTGCCAACAACGCGGCGCCCACCGCCAGCCATCCCCACCAAGGCACGTCGAGTCCCCCTCCGGTTTGCTTGGAACAGTCTAGGAAGTGTTCGGTGGTTCGGGGCCTCCAATGAAGGCGAAGTCGCCCTGCTAACCTCGTCCTCGCGAGACATGGGGGGAAGTGCCCGCGGGTCCCGGCCGGGGCCGGGGCGCTTTTCGGTTGCTCGCATTGCGGAGAGGAGATCCCGAATGAGCGGTCTGGTGGTGGAGGGTTGGGTCGACCAGCAGTGGGAGACGTCGATCCTCCCTGCGCTCGAGAGCTACATCCGCATTCCGAACAAGTCTCCGCTCTTCGATCCCGCCTGGCGCGAGCATGGCCACATGGATCGGGCCGTGGCAGAGGTCGCGGAATGGTGCCGCAGCCGAGACGTTCCCGGTCTGATCGTCGAGGTCATCGAGGATCCACAACTCACCCCGCTCCTCTACCTCGAGGTTCCGGAGCAGAGCGAGGTTCCGGGCCAGAGCGATGACACGGTGCTGCTCTATGGCCATCTCGACAAGCAGCCCGAGATGATCGGATGGGAAGAGGACCTGGGACCGTGGTCGCCGGTTCGTCGCGGCGATCGACTCTACGGACGCGGCGGCGCTGATGACGGCTACGCAGCGTTCGCTTCGCTAACCGCCCTGGAGCTTCTGGCCCGAGAGCAGGTGCCGCACGCACGCTGTGTTCTGCTGATCGAATGCTGCGAGGAGAGTGGCAGCCCGGATCTCCCCGAACACGTGCAGCGCTTGCTGCCGCGAATCGGTCAGCCCTCGCTGGTGGTCTGTCTGGATTCCGGATGTGGAAACTACGACCAGTTGTGGGGCACCACTTCGCTGCGGGGCATGGTCAGCGGCGAACTCCGGGTCGACGTGCTCGACGAGGGCGTGCACTCCGGAGACGCGGGGGGCATCGTCCCTTCGAGTTTCAGGATCCTGCGCCAACTCCTTTCACGGATCGAGGACGAAGACACGGGGCGCGTGTTTCCAGCCGGGTTGAACGCGGAGATCCCGGCGGATCGCGTCGCCGAAGCCCGCAAGGTGGCCAGCCAGATCGGCGATGACGTGTCCACGAAGTTTCCCTTCGCCGGCGCCACGCGCCCACCGGACGGAGACCCCGCGGATCTGATCCTGAACCGCACCTGGCGTCCCGCCCTCGCGATCACGGGCCTGGGCGGCGCGCCGGCTCCGAGCGATGCCGGGAATGTCCTTCGCCCATCGACCACCGCGAAGCTCTCGCTCCGCCTGCCGCCAGGCGTCGACGGCGACGCCGCCACCGCCGCGGTCAAGACCCTGCTCGAGGCGAACCCGCCGAGTGGCGCCGGCGTGCATTTCGAGGCCGAGCCTTCGGCGACCGGATGGAACGCCCCGCCCATCGCCCCGTGGCTCGAACGAGCCGTTGATGCAGCCTCGTCTGCCTGCTTCGGCCGCCCTGCCCTCATGATGGGTGAAGGCGGCACCATCCCCTTCATTTCCATGCTGGGCGATCTCTTCCCCGAAGCCCAGTTCCTCATCACGGGCGTTCTGGGCCCCGCTTCCAATGCCCACGGACCCAACGAGTTCCTCCACATCCCTACCGCCAAACGTCTCACCACCGCCGTTGCTCGGATCGTCGCCGATCACCACCTACGCAGCTGAAGCGCGCGCCCTCAGATGCGTTGCAGGATGTCGTCGGCGAAGCGGTGGAGGCCGTCGCATTTCTCCTCGAGCGAGTTGGGGTCGGCGCCGTAGAAGAGCCAAGGCATGGTGTTGAGGTGGGTGATGCCGAGGTCCTGGAGGCGGCGGTAGCCATCGAGATCGAAGGCGTCGTTGCAGGAGACGACGATCTGGAAGGGGCGATTGGCTCGGGGGCCTGCCGCACGTAGCTCGCCTAGCATCGATACCAGGCCCGCCAGCTCCTCGGTGCTGTGAAGGTCGGAGATCCATCCGTCTCCTACGCTGGCCGCGCGTTCGAGTGCACGCTTCGACAGCCCTCCCACGAGGATCGGGATCTCCTCTTCCGGCACCGGGCTCATCTCGAGGCGCGGGAAGTCGTAGAATTCGCCGTGGTGCTCGACCCATCCTCCCTGCCAGAGCTGGCGGAGCACCTCGATCATTTCATCCATGCGCCGGCCGCGGCCTGGGAAGGGCTGCTCCATCAGCTCGAACTCGTCGGCCATCCAGCCGGCACCCACCCCAAGAGCGACCCGTCCTCCCGAGAGCACGGCGGCCGTACCCACGGCTTTCGCGACCAGGAAGGGATTGCGCATCGGCAGCACGAACACGCTGCTGATCACACGCAAGCGCTCGGTCACCCCCAACAGCGCTCCCGCGGTGACCCACGGATCCGGCCAATTCGTGAAGGGTTCCCAGCGCGGTTTTCCATCGTCGGTGTACGGGTACGGTGTCTCGAGTTTCTCCGGGTGGATCACGTGATCCGAGAGTGCCACCGCATCGAAACCGGCTTCGTCCGCGGCCTTCGCGAGCGGCGCCAGATGGGCAGGTGGTTGGAAGGCGAGTGAGGTCACGAATCGGAGCGGCACGAGTATCCTCCAGGAGCACGAGGGAAGGCGCATTCTGCCTCGCCCCTGAGCGGAGCCGCAAGCCGCCGCCTACCCTTGCCGCCCGGAGGCATCCATGACGCGAACGTTGACACCGCTTCTCGATGGTCTGGCTTTCCCGGAAGGCCCGCGCTGGCACGACGGCCGGCTCTGGTTCTCGGACATGCACGCTCGGACAGTGATGACCGTGACTGCGGCCGGCAAGACCGAGGAGATCCTTCGCGTGGAGGAGCGACCCTCGGGGCTCGGGTGGCTCCCGGACGGGCGCCTGCTCATCGTGTCCATGCAGGATCGCCGGCTCCTGCGCCTGGAGGCCGATGGCACATTGGCGGTGCACGCGGATCTCGAGAGCCTCGCGCGCCATCATTGCAACGATCTGGTCGTCGACGCCCATGGTCATGCCTTCGTCGGCAACTTCGGCTTCGATCTCGATGCGGGCGACACGCCGACGCCGACCGAGCTGCTGCGGGTCGATCCGGACGGCTCAGCTCACGTGGCATCCGCCGACATGTCGTTTCCGAACGGCGCGGTCATCACGCCGGACGGCGAGACCCTGGTCGTCGCCGAGACCTTCGGCCCCCGCCTCAGCGCCTTCGATCTCGCCTCGGACGGCACCCTCTCCAACCGCCGGATCTGGGCGCAATTCGAGAGAGCGGTGCCCGACGGCATCTGTCTGGACGCCGAAGGCGCCATCTGGGTCGCGTCTCCAGTCTCCAAGGAGATCCTACGTGTTCGTGAGGGCGGCGACGTGACCGAGCGCATTCCCACCGATCAGATGGCCATCGCTTGCATGCTCGGAGGCGAGGAGCGGCGGACCCTGTTCATCCTCACCTCGGAAAGCGTCAGCCCGGCAGAATGCGAAGCCTCCCGCAACGCCCGCATTCTCACGACGGAGGTGGAGGTACCCGGGGCAGGTCTTCCCTAGTAGGTCAGGACTGCGTGGCAGTCGGTGTCGATCTTCTTGTGACCGCCGAGGGCGAGAAGCTCGATCAGGAAGGAGCAGCCGACCACTTCGCCGCCCGCTCTTCGGACCAGCTCGACAGCGGCTGCTGCGGTTCCGCCCGTGGCGATCAGGTCGTCCACGATCAAGACACGTTGTCCGGATTCCACGGTATCCACGTGCATCTCCACGCGATCGATGCCGTATTCGAACTCGTAGCTCGCAGAATGACTCTCATAGGGCAGCTTGCCCGCCTTCCGAACCAGGCCGAAGCCAGCGCCCAGCGCCTGGGCGATCGGAGCACCGAAGATGAAGCCACGGGCTTCGATTCCCAGCACCCTGTCCACCTTGGCATCGCCGAAGGGTGCCGCCACCGCATTGATGGCCGCGTTCAACCCGGCAGGATCGAGCAACAATGGGGTGACATCCCGGAACAGGATCCCCTCTTTGGGGAAATCCGGAACATCTCGAATCAGCGAGCGCAGTTGGTCGACGGTCACGTGGGCAATCGCTCCATGAGGATCCTCAAGGCAGGAAGAGTAGCGGGTCCTGGGCTATCTCGTCCCGCCGGATCTCGAAGTGTAGATGGGGCCCCGAGGCGTTTCCGGTGGTCCCCACCTCTCCCACCACCCCGCCCTTGTCGACGAAACCGCCCTTGCTCACCCGGTTGCGACGATGGTGGGCATAGACGCTGGCATATGCGGGAGTGTGTCGGAGCACGACCACGTTTCCGTAGCCACCCATGCGGCCACTGAAGACCACCCTCCCGGCCTCGGCCGCTCGCACCAGGGTGCCCCCGGAAGCGGCGATATCGAGGCCTTCGTGGAGGCGCCGCCCGCGCGGGCCATAGCGCGATGTGAGGCGACCGCGGAGCGGCCAGGCGAAACGCAGGGCGCCGTGCGCCAGGGCGTCGGCTTCTGCGGCGGGTCTTGATTGCAACGGCGGTCGCAGGGGGCGGGTGCTCGGCCTTCGAACACGGGCCCCGGGGATCCACAAACTGGCGCCGGTCGGAAGATCCCGGACATCCGGAACGTCGTTCGCGTCGAGAATTTCCGAGATCGGTACCCCGTAGTGCTGGGCAATACGGAAGAGATTCTCGCCTTCCCGAACGGTGTGAACGACACCATCGCTTCTGTGCGCACAACTGGCCGGGTTCAACAGCAACACGACCAGCCCGCAGCGCAGCATGAAGTGGCCGAGCCGCGTCAGCCCATCCATCCGTGCTCGCCCACCAGATCGACGAAACGACACAGGCCGAGAGACTCGCGAACCAGCTCGCCGTCTGCCTTGCGCCGCACCCGGATCAGCTCTTGCTGGCCTCGCGGCCCGAAAGGCCCAACCAGGCGTCCGCCGGGTACCAGCTGCTCGACCAGCGGCTCTGGAATCTTCGGTCCGCCCGCCGTGACGACGATGGCGTCGAACGGAGCTTCGCTCGGACGGCCCCGGGAGCCGTCGCCCAGATGGACCACCACGTTCGTGACGCCCAGCATATCGAGAGCGGAGCGAGCGCGATTCGCGAGGCCCGGAATCCGTTCGATCGAGATGACCCGCGCCGCCAGGCGCGAGAGAATCGCGGCCTGGTAGCCCGAGCCCGTGCCGACCTCGAGAACTGTTTCGTGCCCCTGGAGTTCCAGAGCCTCGGACATGGCGGCCACGATTCCAGGCGCAGAGATGGTCTGGCCATCGCCGATCGGAAGCGGAACATCTTCGTAGGCCCGGTCGCGCAACGCTTCATCGACCAGCAGATGTCGGCGAACCTCGGAGACCGCCTCGAGAACCCGCGGATCCCGCACGCCTTGCTCGCGCAGACGCTCGACGAGGCGCCGCCGCGCACCGACGTAGCCGTTTTCCTCACTGCGTTGCAGGCTCGGCATCGGCGCTCAGGCTAGCAGGAGGTGAGTCGAGGAAAACGTTGCATCAGCGTTCGGGGGCAATCTCTTCGAGCGAGCGTCTGGCGGTCTCGGGAATGGCGAACCACATCACGAGTGGCGGGATTGCCAGGGCTGGAAGCATCCAGGTGATGGCTTCGGCGTGAGAGCCGGTGATGCCATACAGAATGGATTCCACGCCCAGCCCGGCTACAGCTCCCAGGGTACCGGCGGCGGCCCGGACGCCTGAAGCCGTCGAGCGATGTGACGTGGGGAAGAGTTCGGTCCCAAGGGTCTTGAGGGTCGCACCGAGGCCGATCAAGGCGAAGACCTGGAGGATCCAGAATGGGATGACCACCCAGCCTTCTTGGATGTTGTAGAAGCCTGCGAACGATACGAACGCAAGAGCGACCCCCGCGACCACCACTTGACGCCGTCCAAAGTGATCACTCATCCGCCCGGCGAACAAGCTACCCATGATTCCGACCGCCCCGCCGAGCAGGTAGAGTACGCTGATCGCTCCCGGAGCGTAGCCGTGAGTTTCCTGAAGATATTTCGCGCCGAACATGTAGCCAGCGCCCATCACGAACTCGAGCGGGAACATCACTGCGCACAATGCTGCGATGCGCCTCGGGTAGCTCCGCACGAGCAGTATCGCGGGCTGCCACCAGTCGCCCTCGGTGCGCTCGCGCCCGAGGGTCTCGAAACGCTCGGTCTCGGGTAGCTCTCGACGTAGCCATGCAAGGAGCAGGAGGGGAATGATCCCCAGGGCATACAAGCCTCGCCAGCCGAAAGGCACGACCTCGATGAACCCGAAAGCGATCGCTGCAACGCCATGCCCCAACGAACCGAGTGCTCCCAGCATACCGATGCCCCAGCCGCGATCCTCGGAGTCGAGTTCTTCTGTCAGGACGACGACAGCGAGTGCGGTCTCCGCATAGGCGAACACACGCAGGAGGAACTGCAGCGAGACGAATTGCAGAGGTGTCTGCGCGAAACCCGTGAGGAACGTGCAGAGGGTGAGGCCCAGGACTGTGACCAACAGCAATCTGCGACGGCCGATCCGGTCGGCCATCAGCGTGATTCCCATCGCCGGCAAGACACCGAGGCGTATGATGGCGTTCATCCAACCGACGTTCTCTTCCGAAATCCCGACGCCTTCCTGGATCTGCTTGAGAGCAAGCCCGATCAGGCCGATGTCATAGTTGTCGAAGAGTTCGGCCACCGAGAGGAGCCCAAGCACATGCCACTGACAGGGCTTCAGGTCCGGAATGCGGCCGACGTAGGGGACCGCGTAGGTCCACCACGGGCGATGGGGCCTGTGGCTTCCGCTATCGCTCAAGGGGAGAAGCCCGGCGGATCCGCCTCTCCAAGAACTGCTGCCACGCTGTCTCCCATCCGCTCGTGGGTGCGAAGCGGCATTGCAGGCTAGTCCCTTGTCACACCAAAAGCTGGGGGTAGAGTCGTCGCAGTTTCACGCGGGCTTGTTGGGTCGTGAATTGCCAGTCGACGCCCTTCGTCGTTCGGTTGCGATCGTCTTGCCAGGCTTGGACTTGGCGCGTGAG
>JAAETT010000555.1 GCA_024228115.1 bacterium | reverse complement strand
TTCGCCCTGGGTCAAGGACCTTTCGACCCGGAAGATCTGAATCGGAATCCGGAACGGCGGGCTGCGTCGCCCCCCGGCCAAATGATCAGATTTCTACGCTTCTGAGTGAGCGTCTACAGTCTCCGGGCCCTGGAGCGCCGTCGCGACACGCCACGCCAGGTAGGGCTCTCCCGACGTGAGCGGCGCCGAAACGTGCGCGGAGCCTTCGCGGCCCGGTGCGCCATGCCGGCCTGCGTGTGGCTCGTCGATGACGTCGCGACCACCGGTGCCACTTTGAGCGAAGCTGCCCGCGCCCTGCGCCGTGCCGGTGCCCGTCGGGTGGTCGGGATCTGTGTCGCCCACACGCCCCCGGGCCGCAGCGACTCGAGGTTTGAAACCCCGCAGCGCAGCAGCTAAATACCCGCCCCATGGCAACCTTCAAGCAAGCCTCCACCCTGAAGCACCAGGCCAACCTCGGCGAGGAGGTCGAAGAGATCTCCTTCAACTCCGGCGAGGAGGTCACCGTCCTCAAGGAGTGGTCCGACAGCTACCTCGTCAAGAACGACGCAGGCCAGCTCTTCAACATCCCGAAAGACCAGATCGAGTAAGTCAACAGCGGGGACGGCTTGGAGGATGGTCTCGCGGAGGCGGTCCGGGTCTACGGGCTTCTTGAAGAGGACTGCGCCCAGGCCGGCGACGCGGCTGCGTTTGATGATGTGGTCCTTGTCGTAGTGGAAGGCGGTCATCATCAATACGGGCAAGCCCGGATGCTGCTCCTGGATGGCCTTGAAGAGTTCATAGCCGTCCATGTTAGGCATGACGACGTCCGAGAGGACGAGATCGAATTTGGCCTCGTCGAGGGCAGCCAGTGCTTCACGGCCATCACTGGCAGTCGTTACCTGGCATCCGTCGCGAGTCAAGATTTCCTTCAGGCTGCGGGCGATGCCTCCGTCGTCGTCGGCCACGAGAATCCGAAGGCCTCCGAGACGCTCCATCGGAACCTGATCGCGTTCTGCCCTCGAGCGTAGATCGACCATACGTGCCGGGCCGATGTAACCCTTCGTTTCGTACGTATCCTCCTTCACCATCTCGCCCAGGCGTTCGACGATCTCAGAGATGCGCGAGATTTCGCGACGAATGGCGTCGAGTCGCTCGTTCTCGACGGAGATATCGCCCTCGTTCGCAAGCGCCTCGATATCGCGCTCGAGAAGAGCGGTCTGATTCAGGATCACGTTCAGGGGATTGTTGATCTCGTGGGAGAGGCCGATCGCCACTTCGCCCAGCGTGGCCAGCTGATCCTTTCGCAGGATCTCGCGAAGATCCTTTGCGAAGCCGATCGTTCCGTCCTCTTCGCCCGCTTCGTCCCGCAAGATCGTGCCCGAGATGGCCACCGGAATGCGTTCGCCGCTCTTCGCCATGAACGTGGTCTGGAAGGTGTCGACCACATCCCTGCCACCCCCGTTCGCCTCGCGCATCGCACGCATCACGCGCTTGGCTTCATCCACGTCCGGGTAGAGGCGCCCGACGTTGGTGCCGAGCACCTCCGCGTCGTCGTAGCCAAGGACCTTCTTCGCGCCATCATTCCAATAGATGACGTTTCCACTGCGATCCGTCCCGACGATGCTGTCGGACGACCGTGCAATGAGTTGCTCGAGACGCTCCCGGGTAAGGGCCATGAGTCTCCTGGGCGGCTAGTCCGCTTCCTGTTCGGCCAACCAACGTTCAGCATCGATGGCCGCCATGCAGCCGGTACCGGCGGCCGTGATCGCCTGACGGTAGGTCGGATCCATTGCATCGCCACAGGCGAAGACGCCTTCAATGCTCGTGCGGCTCGTTCCGGGTTCGACCTTGATGTAGCCCGTATCGTCGAGCGCGATCTGGTCGCGGAAGATCCCTGTATTCGGCGTGTGACCGATCGCGATGAAGAGCGCCTCGACCGGAATTTCCCGCGTCTCGTCCGTGTTCACGTCCTTGAGACGCACACCCGTCACGAACTCGTCGCCGAGCACTTCGTCGACCTGGGAATTCCAGGCGAATTCGATCTTGTCGTTCTTGAGTGCCCGATCCGCCATGATCTTCGAAGCGCGCAGCTCATCGCGGCGATGGATCACGGTCACCTTCGGCGCATAGCGGGTAAGGAAGAGCGCCTCCTCCATCGCCGTATCACCCCCGCCAACCACCGCCATCAGCTTGTCGCGGTAGAGAGCCCCATCGCAGGTGGCGCATGCGGAAACACCCATATTCATCAGGCGTTGTTCCGACGGCAAACCGATCCATCTCGCCGAGGCGCCCGTCGCGAGTACCACCGCATCGGCTTCGAATTTCTGACTCTCGGTCTCGACGCGAAATGGACGCCTCGAAAAATCAACCTGGGTGGCATCTTCCATCTCGACGCGCGTGCCGAAGCGCTCGGCCTGCTTCTGGAACATGTCCATCATGTCGGGCCCGGTCACGCCTTCGGGGAAGCCCGGGTAGTTCTCGACTTCCGTGGTGAGCATCAACTGGCCACCGAATTGGAGGCCGGCCAGCATCACGGGTGCGAGATCCGCCCGGGCCGCGTAGATGGCGGCCGTGTAGCCGGCAGGCCCGCTGCCGATGATCAGCACCTTCACCCGCTGTACGTCGCTCAAGCCTCGCCTCCTTCTCCGGTCAGCAGGCGATCGAGCTCGCCGCGGCGCTCCAGCTCCGCCAGATCGTCATAGCCGCCCACATGGACCTCTCCGATGAAAATCTGAGGCACGGAGGTTCGCTGGCTGCGCCGCTGCATCTCGTCCTCCTTCGTGGGATCGGCCTCGACATCGTGCTCGAGGAAGATCTGGCTCTTCACCTCGAGCAAGGCCTTGGCGCGATGGCAATATCCACACCAGGATCGGGTGTACATCACGACTTCGACCACTTCGCCTCCTTGCCCCCTCGACGAAAGAAAGAGGGTACCGATTGAGATGCCGCCCCCGCCAGGGAGCAACATCCCGGCCTAGAGCCAATACCGTTCAGTTTGTTTCGCAACTTCCTGATCAAGAGGGACAACGGTCCTTAGCAGGGTGCTGAAATTTGGTGCCGGTTGGCGCCAGAAAGGCCGAAAGCGGGGGTTTCGATGGCGCTCTGTGCTTGGCTTCCGGTTTCCTCTGCCAAGGATCCCAAGATCGCTTGCTGAGTAGCAAGGGAGTCAC
>JAAETT010000554.1 GCA_024228115.1 bacterium | reverse complement strand
GTGACTCCCTTGCTACTCAGCAAGCGATCTTGGGATCCTTGGCAGAGGAAACCGGAAGCCAAGCACAGAGCGCCATCGAAACCCCCGCTTTCGGCCTTTCTGGCGCCAACCGGCACCAAATTTCAGCACCCTGCTAAGGACGACTGGCCAGGGAGGTCGAGTCGTTGTCACTCGGGGAATCGCCGCCTTGGGCGAACGAGACCTCGGGAAGATCATGGGCGCCGTTGCAGCCTTTTCCGACTTCTCAGAGGACAATGACCCGTGGGGAGAACACGACTGTGCGACGATCGAAGTTGAGCACCGTCGGATCATCTGGAAGATCGACTACTACGATCGGGACCTGGAGTTTGCCTCTCCCGATCCAGCAGATCCTGCCGTTACCACCCGAGTCCTCACGGTCATGCTCGCTGAGGAGTACTGACGAGGCAGAAAGCCCCACGAAATTGTGGGGCTTTTTCTTGTGGGGCGGAAGTCCGCATGTGTACCTACTTGGCTGTGGGTGCAGCGACTGGCTCTCTCGTCGTCTTATCCACAGTCGATTCTCAGCGGTGCTTACTGAGGTGATAGAATGAAGAAATGAACTGGAAAACACTAGGCACACTTGCTGTTGCCGCACCTATCGCAATTGGCGCGATGGTATTGGTGTTATTTGGAGCCAATGGTTGCGGGCCCGGGCCGGCCCTCCAGTGGCAACCGCGCAGTGTAGAAGCGGTCGTAACGCGCGGTGAAGTCACAGAGATCGAGCTACTGCTCGAAGCGCGCATGGATGTTTCCGATATCCTGGTGGCGCTTGACGGAGGTCTTGAAGAGGTAGCTACTATCGCCCCGGGCACGGTGCCAGAGCTGATGCGCGGCTATGAGGCACAGTTGCTGCTGAGGGTCGACGTCCCGAGTGACTACGGATCCGCCGAGATCAATGGCGTGCTCGACGCCGATTGCACCTCAGCCGCGAGCGAGACACGGTCCCGTCTTCCTGTTCAGCTGCAGGTGTGGACGCACGAATCGGTTGGTCCCCTTCGCTTCAAAAGGCCTCTCGACTGGACTGTTTCTAGCGCTGAGGAAATATCAGGAGATACGACCATTGTTCTTCGGGGTGGCCAAGGAGCCGCGATAGCAATGACTCTGCCTATGCCGTTCGCTCCGCCTGTGACCCGGCTCGTCGGGCGGTAGGTGCACGATCCGCCTTGGCTCTTCGCCAACGAGGACCCCCGATGAAAGCACCGGCCACACGGGAGGAGTTCTACGGCTCGTTCCCGACCGAGCCGCGCTATTGGGAGGCCCTGCGCCGCCTAGCCCGTGGCCACCCGCTTCCCTATCGACGACTCGTGGCGGAGCGAACGGCATAGGCAGAGCAATGACTACCGGTGGAAGTCCCGATTTCGGCATTGACCCCGGCTCATCCTGGCACGAGAAGGAAATCTCCATCGGCTCAAGTCTTGGTAGCCGAGCCGACTTCCTCTCAGCGGAGGATAATGAGCTCATAGTTTCACTTGTGTTGATCGACCTCTCTGTTGGCGATCACGAGAAACCGTAGAAATCTGATCATCTAGCCGTGGTCGCGCGCGAGTGCTGGTTTCTCGTCAGAACGGCGAATCGGTGTCGGTCGGATCGGTGTCGAGTTCGCGATCGAGAGCCGCGAGGTAGTGT
>JAAETT010000553.1 GCA_024228115.1 bacterium | reverse complement strand
TTAAAATAAAAACGAACATAAAGATAAACGAAGAAAAATATATAGAGAGCTCTTTAAACCATAATTAATAATAATTCATTCACTAATCTTTATTACTCTTTCTTCTTTAACTTCTCTAATCCTTATCTTTACTTCATTCAAAAGATAAACTAGATAAAACAGGATTTTGATCTTAAATTAGAATCATCATTTAATGGTCCTATTCGTCTTTGTCAACAACCCATCATAAATAAAGCAACTAGATAAATCATAATTATAAATTGAGATATTATCCTTACTGCACCTAATATACTAAACTTATTAAATCCAGAAAATGAAAAAACAAAGAAAGAACTATAAAAAAAGAAATAAAAAATAAATACCTATAATACTATAATAAAATATACAATTAAATTAATAAAAATATAATCCTATCCAATACATTATTCACAATCTAAATTTATATATTATTATACACTCTTTACTTGTATTTTTAATCAATAACATGCATAATAAAATAAATAACTCGAAATTAATCATTATCTAATCTTTACTACATCTTTACAATGAATATT
>JAAETT010000552.1 GCA_024228115.1 bacterium | reverse complement strand
TAAATAACTCGAAATTAATCATTATCTAATCTTTACTACATCTTTATATAAAATTTATTGATTTATTAATCTTCGTCAAAGTCTACGAAAGGTAAAAAAGAAGTAAACGAAGCAAATAAATAGAAAACATAATAATGCTATAATAAATGGAAGAATGCTATCTTATAATAGAGAAAATAATGGAAAATGTAGATGAATGATAAAGAATAAAGAAATAAAGATAAACTAAAATAAATAACTGAAGATCAAAATTATATAAAATAAAATACAAAATAAACCTAAACCTAAACCATATCCATTAAAGAATACAAATTTAGCTGATGGAATAACGATTAAAAGATTAGGTAAAATAATAATTCACTAACTAATCCTACAAATTACAATACCTACTCCATATAATGATTTAGAAAATGGATAATCATAAAGATATATAAAATCCAATGATAAATACGGATATTAAATAAATATAAGAAATAAAATAAATGGAGGAAATCCTATTTTATTAATTAAAGATAAAAATAAACAATAATGAATAAAGTATTGAAGAAATGATAAAATAAACAATGATTAAGTATACGAAATATCTCAACATATGATAATTGTATTTAATAAAGACTATATTCAATCATATTATTCTAGGAGGTATAATTAAAAAGAATATAAGAAAATAAATAAAGACAAAGAATACTATAGAAATGAGAAATTAACAGAACATTAATCTATGTAAGAAAATATTAGGTAAAGGAATCTAATCGTATTATCATAATTTATATAATATTATTATTTGTATTGGAAAGATTATAAATAAAGAAGTTGTAATCGATGAGGATCTAATTATAGAATTGACAAATCCAACATATTACAGAATTAATAAGAAAGATAATAATAATACAATATTTACTAAACTTATAATATAGACCTATGCTATACAATATAAATACAAGAACTAATAAAGGTAAGGAAGAATGTAAGAGAAGTTAAAGATATAAAGAATGAAAATAATTCAGATAAATGAGAATATAATAAACATAATAAATAGCTATCTAAAAATAATGTATTAATCCTAATAGAATAAATATCTAATAAAGATGGATTGCAATCAATAATAATGATATAATATAAGGACTACGATCTCATATATCCTAAACTTAATAAATATACAAATAATCTATACTAATAACATCTCAATCCAAAACCATTATAAATATAAAAACGACAAACCCTAATCATATCTATCATATTAATCCCAATAATTATATATTAAAGATCTTTCTATAATAATTCAAGTAAATATTCTATATAGATTTATTCCAGAAACCTAATAAAAGCATAATAAAGAAAATAAGATAATAACCAAGAAATAAGAGAAAGAACAATAATAACAGATGAAGATATAAAAGACGATCTGGAATATTAATGATATAAGATCAGGATAAATATAAATAATATGATAAATTATAGGAATTATTGAAAGATATATAAAATATAAGGTAAGAGTGTTGAGAAGTAAGAAGTTAAAGATGAATAATAAAAGAGAATATAAATTAAAGATAATAAAAGAGAATAAACAAGTAAATAATGATCAGCTGCTCTCTGAACTTTATTAGAGAATTTAATTGAATAATCTCAATCTAAAGGAATAAACAAATATAATAGAAAGATAAAAAGATATTTAATAAAGATAGAACACATGGAATAATAATAGATAAAGATATGATAAATATAATGATAAACTAATAAAAGAGGAAGATTGAATAAAGGTAAGATAGAAAAAGAAATATAAAATATGATAGGTATATAAATTAATAATAGAAAGGATATAATAGAGATTCCCTTATTGATATCTTAATGCTATTCGATTTGATTTAATCTTAGAATATGATGGTTATAGTTGAATGGATTTAAAATAGAAAAAGAGAATAATATAAAGACAGATTTTGAAAAACGAATAACTATAATATCAGAAATAAGTATAGAAATTAAATCAGGTTGAATAATGAATAAAATAATGAATTATATAAAAGATGAAGAAAAGACAAGTAGAAAATGGAATAATAGAAGCATAATCATAAAGATATATAAAAGACGAATAATAAAGAGATAAATCCAATAATGCAGAACATGATTAACAAATATAATGCAATGCATATTAATAAAAACGTTATTCTCTATTCTCTAATATAGCAACCAATTTTATCTATATTTATTTGTCATTGTTTAATATTTATTTATCTTTATTATTATTATTGAATTAATATCATCGATTAAGGACTTTATGCTGCTTTCTTTTATATTTATATTATTATATTTTAGTATTTTATTTA
>JAAETT010000551.1 GCA_024228115.1 bacterium | reverse complement strand
TTTTGGTCAAGATTTTCTCCGACGGGAAACCGAATCCCGAATATGGTTTTAACCCATGCCACAGGAAGTTTCGTTACGACGGGAATCGTTACGAAACTTCAGACCTGTTGCCTAACTTTTCACAAAAGTTTCGGACCGAACGCATCAAGTTTGATGCGATCTTTAAGCGTTTGCGTAGTTTTTACGTAAACCTCCGAACTTTTCGAAAATATTTAGGAAGATTTCACGATGTTTTCAAAGAGTTTCATAACGATTCACGAAGATTGAGCAAGTTTCAAAGAGTTTCGTGACGATTCACGAAACTTTCTCAATCTTCTTGAATCGTTATGAAACTGTTTGAAAACTTCGCGAAATCTTCCTAAATATTCACGCAAAGTCCGAAGGTTTGCGTGAAAATTTACGCAAATGCTTAAAGATCGCATCAATCTTGGTGCTTTCGGCCCGGACTTGCGTAAAATGTTCTGGAACGGGCCGGAAGTTTCGTAGCGATTCCCGTCGTAATGAAGCTTCCTGTGGTATGGGTTAATTAACTGCTCGATTAATTTTACATCAGTTAGTCATTTTAAAATCAGCTGTGCGGTCAGTCGACAGGGGCTTTTGGAAGAACAATGACTTCACCAGATATTATTCAGGTATCTGCATTCTTTTCATCCATTGGTTCTACGAGAGCATGGTTTTTCAACAATCAACTGCTTCGATCTGAATATACCTGCG
>JAAETT010000550.1 GCA_024228115.1 bacterium | reverse complement strand
TCCCCACGGTAGGTGATCGCGACCTCGTATGGCTCAATCACCGGGAGCCCCTTCGGCGTGACCTGCCGCTCGCCGACCGGGGTCGCGAGCCGTTCGCCCATCTCTCGGATCACGTCCTGGATGAGGGCGGAGCGTTCCGCCTCGGTCTCGATGCGCCGCGTCGCTCGTTCAGTCCTTGCCATGTGGCTGCCTCCTAGTCGATCACCAGTCTCCACCATCCATCTGGCATCCGTAGTGTTGCACGGGGACACACTTCCCCGGGTTCAACCCTATACCACCCTGGCCCCCATCCATCGGCTGACCTTCGTCACCGTCCCAGGCCACGGGCACGCCTGCCATCACCGAGATCCCGACACTGGTCTCTGCACACGCCTTGAGCGCGAGTTCAAGACGCCGAATTGCCCGCTCCTGGGCGGGGTTAGGCTTCCACTCCATAGCGCTTCGCCTCCGATAGTCGCCGGGCCCGTTCGTTGTGGACCTGGGCCCGTGCTTTCTCCAGGTCATCTCTCAGAACGGTGATGGTCTGCTCCCGTGATGCCATTGCGCGCTCTAGCACGCCGATCCGCCGGTCACGCGCCGCCAGGTCGCGCTTGAGTGCCGCGATCTCCTTCCCCTGGGCCACTTCGCGCGCGAGCGCGTCATCCAGTGGCGTGGCTGCCCTCACGGACTGCGCGCCTGGGTTAGGTCGGAACGTCTCGGGAGATGTGTCACCTGGGGTCATCGTGTCGCCCTCTCAGATAGGTAGCGTCTCGGGCCGCGCATCATACGCGGCCACGCTACTCGGTTCGTAGATCAACGTCTCCGCGCCTTGCAGATACATGCACGCGTATCGCATCGCGTCCATGCCGTGATCGTGGAGCTTGATCGGGGCCTCCTTCTCCGCCTTGTCCCCGCTGCCTGGCGGATACTGGTAGGCCGTGATCTCGTCGGCCGTCGATGTGGGGCGCTTCTCAGCATCGAGCCGCGAGTCCGTGGCGACTGTGCAGTCCCGCATGATGTAGAGCCGCGGGCGCCCGGTCTCGGGATTCACCACCAGGCGCTCCGAGACTTCGCGTATCCCGTCGGCTACGGACTTCCTCGCCGCCACCGTCTGAATGCTGGCGTTCTGAGACAGTTCAGCGCGCCCGTCGGCGTCGTGGTCCGCTACCGTCGCCTCGATGCGCTCACCGCTCTCCTGTCCCTCTTCGTCGGGCGGCTCAACGCTCTGGACGTGGATCATCGGCCCGAGTCGGGAGTTGAGTATCCGAGAGTGGTAGATCTCCCGATACAGATACATCTCGTCGTCCGGCGAGATGGCCCACCACTGCACGACACACGGGTTATTGAACCCGAAGTCGATGGACCGTATGCGGCGCCACTCGCGCGGAATCGGAAACGGCGAGACCAGGTGGACCGCGCTGTCGAACTCGGGATAGACCAGGCCCTCGAATCCAACGTCCCACGAGCCCTCAAGGAACATCATCCGCAGGCGATACGGGAGCGACTCCAGGCGGACCCGATAGTCTGGGTCGGCGTTAACCAAGGTGGGGTTGTCATCCAGGCGCGCGGGGATGAACTGCCGCGTCCGCGCGTCCGGGGTTCCCCAGGGGACGCGCTTCTCGTCGCCTTCCCCGGCCTTCTGGAACCACCCTATCTCATAGGGGTCCAGGGACGTGACAAACCGCTTCTTGACCCACCCGTGCCCGATCTGGCCGGGGTTCGACGCGGCGCGGATCTTGTTCCGCAGGCCCGCCGTGTTCCGGTTCCGGGAGAGCATGAACTCGTATTGGCGCTCGGTGAAGGTTGTGAGCTCGTCGAACCCGATGAACGCGAACTCCGCCGACTGATACTGCGCGACATCGCTCTCATGCTGCATGTGGCCGAACCAGATCTCCGCGCCCGATGGGAACCGCCAGAACTTCTCGGACGCGTTGTATTGCGCCCGCGTCCCGAACATCCGGTGTGACTGTTGGACCAGGCTCATCCGTAGCTCCGAGTGTTTCCGACGGAGCAGGATACCGCGATACTCGGGATGCTCGACGAGCCGCGCCGCTTCCAGGAGCAGGGCCCAGGACTTCCCGCCACCGGCCGCGCCACCATACAGAACCTCATCCGCTGCCGAACGGAGAAACGCGCGCTGAGGGCCTGGGTGGGCGCGGAATCTCACACCGGGGCCTCCAGTGATAGCTCGTCCTCGTCCTCCACGACGATGACGACGCGTTCCTCATTCGTGACGGTCACCTCTTGCGGGCGCTCCCGGTCAATGCTCTGGAGCATGATGTGGCACGCCCTGAGACTCACGGCGGGGTCGCGCGAGGCCACATGCTCCATGAGAACGCCCCAGACCAGCCCCCACGATGCGCGCCGCAATGCCGTTTGATGTTCCTCGAAGTAGGTCCGATAGAGCGGGTCGCGGGTCTCCCATCGCGATACAGTCTCACGCGTCACATCCGCCGCCTCGGCGGCCGCGGTCTGCGTGCGCCCCTCGACCCGAGCAAGGGCGGCCTTCCACTTCCCCATATGGTCGATCTGCACTGGCGGGACCGTGAGAATCTGTGACACGTGGTCTACCTCCTGAACCGGCGGTCGACCTCGGCGTCACGCTCACGCCGGTGCTTCGCCATCATCCCCTGAAACTCGGGGTCGGTGTTGATCCAGTCCTCCAGCGTCACCGATGCCGTATCAGCGATGGCGGCTGCTTCGGTTAGTCCGCCGTGGTTCACGAGACACAGGGCCGCGTCTTCGCGTCTTCGCGCCTTCGCCTCTCGGAGTTGCTTGGCAAGGGCCCGCCGTTTGATCCGACTCGCCTTGTCACCCCTCATGGCAAGAACCCCCCGAAGTCGTCGGATTGCTCATCGCAAGCGCAGAACTCGTTGAGACACCAGTCGCAGAGATGGCACTCGCAGTCGTCACCGTATCGGCCGCAAGTATCGCAGTAGCAGCGACACACATACCCATCGTGGTATCCCTGCCCGCACTCTGGGCAAGTCGGATGTGGCGCGTGAGGGCGCAGATTGCACGGCATTACGACGCCTCCTGTTGTGTCCACATGATCGACTGCTGCCCACGTATCTCGGCAGGGGTCTGCTCGGCGGTCGCCTGGTGGATTGCTTCCCACTCAAACTCACTCGCCGAGACTCCGCAGGTCTCGCACACATACCAGTCTGGGAGCCGTGGGCCTCGTGGCGATGCGCGCCATGTTCGATGCTCACACGTCCCCATCGGGGAACTCCATTCCATCACTCTCACGGGTTGCCGTGGCTCCCGTGGCGCGTTGCACTCGACGGATCGCCATGTCGCAATACGCGGGGACGATCTCCATTCCCATGCACGCCTGCCCGAGGTTATGCGCCGCGATCATCGTGGTCCCGGACCCGAGGAACGGATCGTATACGCTCTCGCCGTCCTGGATGATCGCCGCGATATAGGCCTCTGGAATCTCTGGCGGGAATGGCGCCGGATGCCCATCGCTCGGGTTGCCCTTTACCCGTGCTGTGTGGATCACGCTGCCGAGTGGGCGATGCGGCCTCGTCACGTGCGCTCGTCGGGACTTCGTGCGGCCGTCCTGCTCTCGCACGGTCGCTGGTGATTGCCTCTGCCCGGCCGTGGCATTCGGGATCGTGAGATTCAGTTCCCTGGGTTCGCCTAAGACGATGATGAACTCGTGGTCGATCGGGAACATCCCGTTAAGCTGCCCCACGGTGTAGCCGCCTCCGCTTCGATCCCACACGTTCCACGAGAGCAGCCGCCCGCCATGCTGGCGCGCGGCCTCGATGTAGTGGTCCCAGTAGCACACGATCTCGCGACCACGCCGCACGATCCCGAGATTGATCGCGAACACATCACACCGGGGCCACACGGCCCCGATGAACTGCGCCAGGTGAGATGGGTCCAGGTTGCCCCCGCCGTAGTCGCGTTGGTCACCGTAGGGTGGGCTCGTCACGCAGATGAGGCGCCGGTCGCGGGTGAGCGTGAGAACCTGGTCCGCGTCGGTGGCGTCCCCGCACATGATCCGGTGGTCGCCAACGCCCCACACATCCCCAGGCACCACAACGGTCTCCCGACGTAACGGCGGCAGCGGCGGATCTTCACGTATCTCCACCGGCCAGAGCTCAGTCTGCATCATGCCGTCCCTGTGTCTGCGATGGGGTCCAGGCGAAACACGAGCTGCGGCGCCGCCGCTTCCTCGATCTCGCGCTTTGCCGCGTTGAGTCGTTTCCGTAGCTTCCCGGACTCCTTCCCGTGACACGCGGAGCAGAGAATCCGCAGGTTGTCCAGGCCACAGCATCCCCCGCCCTCAGAAACGGGGACGATGTGATCGCAGTCGCGGCCCTTGTCCCCGCAGATCTGGCACGTCCACCTGTCTCGGCGCCCCACGATCGTCCTCGCGTATCCAGGGACGAAGCGGATCACGGTCTCCTGCTTGCACTCATCGGAACAGTAGGAGCGGCGCCCCTTCGGCAGATCAGTGGACCCACACCATCGGCACATGCCGGAATACTCCAGCGGCTTTCGCGGCCCCCGTCCTAACTCCGACATGCGCCGCAAGTAGTCGACCCGTCCGTCACGGGTAGACGGCATGGGCCCGGCCTGCTCTCCCCACTCGCGGACTTTCGCCTCATGCGCGTGGAACTTCACCCGCCACGCCTCAACCTTGGGCCGCAGGAGAATCGCGCGCGTGGCGTCATAGGGCGCCGCGCTCATGTTCCGCTCATATCGCTGCACGAACAGCGTGAGCGCAATCACGGGGTCAGTCCACTGGTCCCAGCCGTTCACTATCCGCTCCTGTCTGCGAAGTCCTGGTCGCCCAACGCATCCTCAACGCGCGGGAACGGCCGCCGGGCCGTGGCCCCGTCCATGTTCTGAAACACGCGCTCGGTGTCCCCGAGATCGGTGATCTCCAGTCCGTATTCCGGCCCGTCGTCCCCGGAGTAGATCGTGACCTCGGCGCGCGGGTTCTCCCGATCTATCCCGGCGTGCCGCGTTCGTGTGCAGTAGACCAACGGGAACCCGTCCCGTGGGATGATCCCGGACGCGACCATCGCGTCCAGGACGGATGTCCCCATGTTGTCGGGGTCGTAGTGTCCCTCGGTCCCGCGCCACAGTTCGGTGTAGATCGAGATGGCGTTCTCCCGATCCTCGCCCCTGTTGCGGCCCCGCCACTGCATGAGATAGGCGATCGCGCCTGATTCCCACTTCTGGTGAGCTTTGCTCGATCGCACATACTGCCCGCTCGCGCTCTGGCGAGAGTTCTTCTTGGATCGGACCTCACCGGGGATGGTGAACTGTGCGAGGATGTTGATCGCCGTGTCTGCGGTAGGCATATCAGGCCTCTCCCTCGTGCTTCGGTTCCCATCCCTGGCCCATGAGCCAGATCACGAGCCGTCGGCGGGTCTCGTCATCCGGGGACGCCATTCGCCCGCTCATCACGTGCGCTACCGTGGTTCCTGGTATGCGCGCCTCGCGGCTGATGCGCGACAAGGAGAGGCCATAGACCCGGTGATGAGTCGCGACGGCTTCTCGGAGTTCGGCGTCGGTGATGTGCGCCCATGGCCGCGGGTCGCGTTCGTCAGCGTCTCTCTGCATGGCGTGGGCTCCCTTCCCCGCAGTGTAACGCGTAGCCCGGCGATCTCCAGGTCTCGCTGACGAATTGTGCGGGCCTGATCCTCGATCGTGCGGAGAGCGCGTTGGTAGTTGGTCTGGAGTTCCCGCACATCCCGGAGTTCCTTCTCCGTCATCCCTCCGCCTCCGCGCTTGCGGCTCGCCTGCTCGGGAGCGCGTCGAGGAAGAACTTCCCCGGTCTGCCGTCAACAAGCGCAAACGCGGGGCCGAAGATCATCCCGACGGGTGTAACCGCCAGCGGGATCCGCCAGAACAGCCGCGCCTCGATCGGATCGCCGGGCGGGACCATCCACAGTAGCCAGATGGCCGCGTCCACGACGATCCAGATGGCAGCAACCCCGAGGATAACCCCGATGCCTGCTTGTTCAACCCGCTCGCGTAGCGTCCGCGTCCTCATGCTGTTCTCCCATCATCGCCCGCTCCAGGGCCACGGAGGCCCGGACCTGTAACCAGTCGCGATACTCGTCCTCATCGAGCGCCACTGCTTCGAGAGCGCCCACATGGCCGAACCGGCGCGGATCATTCTCGTCGGCGCTCTCACACAGATACCAGTGAACGGGCCGCCCGCCCTGCGGCGGCTCGAACGTCCCGAGGTAGTGACGAACACGCCCACATCCGCAACGGCGCCATGGTTCTAGCTCGAGCATTGCTCGGCCTCGGCAGTGTCCACCACCACGCGCCACACGGCATCTGTGCGGATCCACGACAGCACGCGGACACGTCCCCCATACGTCTCCACCCGGTAGCGCCCGGGTTCGAGCACAAGGGGATCCGCCGCGCCGATGGCTGTGTCCCCGCCACACTTCACCACTAGGCCCGTGCGAGTGGTAATCCCTTCCTCGATGCACGAGTCCCATTGCATAAAGGCCGTCCAGGTCGGAAGCTTGTCTGCCGTCATGTCGTGTTCCCTGCGTGGAAGTCCTCGCCGTCGAAGTAATAGGCGTGGTCGAGACACATCTCGCGGAGTCGCGAGTAGATCGCGCCCAGGTTCACCCCGGCCGCGTTGTCCCGCCCGTCGGCGCGGTTGTTGATCTCCGCAATGCTCATGTTCGTCGTCACGATGATGGGGAGCCCCTTGGAGTGGCGACGAAACACGAGATGCCCAAGCGTGTCGATCACCCATTCCGTCGGGCGCTCCTGGCCCAGGTCGTCCAGGACCAGGACATCGGCGTCAAGGCACTGCTGGAGCAGCACCCCGGCCCGCGACCCAGGCCCCTCGCGGAACGACTGCCGCATCTCGTCCAGGAACACGGGGACGTTCGCGAAGCGGATTGTCACGAGCGGGGACGTGATCTCGCGCAGCATCCCCACGGCCAGGTGAGTCTTACCGCGCCGGTTGCGCCCGAAGAACAGCGCGCCATCCGAGGGCCGAGGGCCGAGGGCTGCCACGCTCTCGGCGTATGCGCGGATCCACTCCCGGGCGCCGCTCATCGCTGTGCGTTGGGCCTCTGTCTGCGGCTCGAACGTGTCCAGCGTCATGTGCGCGTAGTTCCCGCCGAACATCTCCCGGATCTCGCCCTGGATCTCCGTGCGGGTCCGGGTCTTCCGCGCGGCCTCCTTCGCCGCCTCGTGTTCCCACAGGTCGGGAAGGTCCGCCACCGTCACGCCGCGCTCCGCGGCCTCGGTCTCCTGTCCCTCTTCAATCTCCGCGATGTATCCGTCGACTCGCTCCCGGAACTCAACAAGCCACGGGCTCGGGCCCTCGGGTCGTTCGCGGGGTCGGAGGTAGGTCCGCCTAACTGGCGGCAGTTCCTGATGCACGTCTCGCCCTCCATGCTTCGGCGTCTGCTATCTGCGTGTCTGCGTCGTCTCCCTCGCTCAGGAGTCCTCGGGACTTGCCCGGCGTGGATCCTGCTTCGGCGGAGTAGGTTTGCGCCCACTGAGTCACCGCCTTAGCGTGATACACGAGAGAGTGAATGGGGTCGGGGTTGCGCCCTTCCTCCTTGGCTTCGCGATGATGGTCCGCCGTGCGGCGCGTGATGTAGGCCCGGACATCACTCTCCGGAACGCCCAGGCGGAGACACTCGGCACATGCGTCTACCCAGGCCGATGCAGTTCCGCCCAGGGAGATCATCAGCGGCGGGGCCTTTGCCCAGACCGCGAGACTGTTGGCCAGGTCGGTTACCCCGTCGGGACGATCGAGCGGATACGGGTTCGGGAGAGTGGTTCGTCCGAAGGGCCTCGCGCGCCCGCGCGCGTCAGTCATTCGTTCTTCAGTCTCTGGAGTCCGTATAACAGGTCGCCCGTGACCCAGATCGGGCGCTTTCTGGGTCGCCTGTGACCCAGAAACAGGCGTGGAACTGGGTCGCCCATGACCCAGAGGTTCTGGTATCTGGGCCACCCGTGACCCAGATGGGTCTAGGGTCTGGATCACATATGACCCAGATCGCCCGGGGCCGGTATCGGTCTTCCTGACCCCGTGCGTATGCACTACTAGCCCGTGGCCCACTAACTCCCGAGCCGCCCGCTTTGCCGTCGCCACGGACGCGCCCACCCACCCGGCCATGATCGACTGCGAAGGGCTGACAGGCGTGGCCAGATCGCCGGACGCGCGGACCACCTGGAGCATGTTGACGTAGAGACGGTGGGCATGGGATGACAGGCCGCGATGGGCGGGGTCGCCCAGGGCCTCGATCAGATCGAAGAGATGGGCCGCCAGGTCATCGGATGTCGGCGGACCCGCATGTAAGGAGTCCATATGCTCTCCGTCCGTCTCCGTAGCACGTTCCGCCGGGTCGCCCAACACCGGCAGCCACATCGTGCCATACTCCCAAGGCCGTGTCAACTGCCGCCCGGTTGCACGCTACTGGGCCCCGTTGTATCATGCTCACCGTAGGTGCTGAGTCCATCTATGTTCTCAGTGAACCCCACGCCATTCGCCCGGCGTGGGGTTCACTGCTTCAGCGTCCGCAATACGGCCCCGGGCGTTTCCTCGTATCCGCTGTAGTGGGGCTCGATGTGGAATTCGCCACACGCCGGGTTCGGACAGTCCAAGCAGTCCAGCCCTGCGTGGCACCCCTCACACACGTGGATCGCCTCCCAGTAGCGCCAGTCGGCTATGCTGGCCTCTTTTCCACAGGTCGGGCAGGTGAGGAAGAGGCCCGCCTCATCGCCCTGGTAGGATCCCCACTCAGGGGCCAGGGACTTGAATACCATGATGGCCTGGTCTAGTGTGGCCATGTGTCCTCCTCAAGGCAGACTTCCAGGGCGAAGGCTCTCGGCATCGGGGATAAACACGAGCTTGATGATCGCGTCCTGCCGTTCGAGCTCGCCCATCGTCACGGCCGTGACCCAGACCGTCGTCCGCCCAGTGTCCCCGGGCCCAAGGTAGAACGCGCCCTGACCCGCGACCGGGATGAGGGCCCGCACGAGCTCGCCGTCGTCGATGTCGATGAGCAACCCCTCACGGTCGCGCGCGATGTAGCGCACGCGCATCATGTCGACTGGCCCGTCCCCGATGTTCTCGACCTCGAAGTGGCCGAGCGGGAACCCGCCCACGTCCTCCCACGGGACAGCGCCCACTGGGGCGATCACGCCATACGGGACCAGCATCCCGAAGTTCTGCGACACGATCACCAGGTCCGCGATGTCGACCACGCCATCCCCGTTTACGTCCGCGTCGGAGATGAGACCGCGGGCCTGGAGACGCGCGAGCGCATACGGCGCCGCTTCCCGCTCGTCTCCCCACGTGGTCTCGGTTGTGATCGGATCGCCGCGCCCGCACGCCACGAGCATCAGGGCCAGCCCCATCGCTGCTACGATACGCACAACGTCCCTCCTTACGACACGAGCGCGATGCCGTGCCGACCGGGCCCCGGGCGGAGCTTCGGGCGGGTCTCGCGCTCGAATCGGTCTTTCTCATACGCCGTCACGCGATAGGCGTGGCCGCTGCCACCGTCCTCACGATGGGCCTCGAGTAGGCCCTCGTTCACGTAGTAGCGCACGGTTTGCCGCGTCACGTCCCACTCCCGCGCCAACGCGGGCAGGGACCAGTATGGTCGCTCGTGCATCATCCCCTCGCATCCTACGCCCTATGTGAGAGGATAGACCCCGCACACCCCGATGTCAAGGCGCGAAGAGAGTTGCACATTGGCCTTGCGGACCTATTCCCCGTGTTCTATAATGTGGGTAGAACGGTCATACGAGACCATTACCGAGAGGGCTTCACGATGGCGAAGCACGGCATCGGGCGCATAGCCGAATTGCCGGAAGACTACCGGGGCAATGCTCTGCTGCTGGAAGTCTACCGGGACACGGTAGCGCACGGGGAGAACTGGGATCACCCGTGGGCTGGAGGTATGAAGCCAGGCAGCCGCGACCTGCTGCTAGAGACCTACCGTGACACCAAGGCCCACGCGGAAGTCTGGAAGCGCCATCAACACACGCTCCGCCCAGGCGAGTGGGTCTGGACGCCCCCTTGGGTGGATCAGATCGCCGCTGCTGACCTGTCCGTCATCTCGCTGTTCATTCGGACATACCCCTGGCTTTGTGACGGGCACGCCAAACGGATGAGAGAGCGCGCGAAGGAGACCCGACCATGGCAGAAGTAACAGCGCTCACTCCCTTTGAGGCCGGGGACATGGCGCAGACCCGCTCCTATCTGGACGCGCGCATCGACGAGATACGCGCGTCGGTGGCCGAGGGAGCTACCCCGGCCCAGCTTGAGCAGTTCCTCCACCTGTGCGCGCTCTACGGACTCGACCCGTTCCGAGGCGAGATCTACTGGGCTCGCGAACTCCGGCGCCCATTCACGTCCCGGGACGGATACCGGAAGATCGCCCGCCGTAACCCGCGCTTCAGGGGATGCCGCTCGGGTGTGGTCTACCCCGAGGACGAGTTCGAGATCGAGCAGTCATACGTCGACGGCGAGCTCGTCATCTCGCAGTTCCGCCACCGGCCGAACCTGATCCAGCGGTCACGTCCCATCGGGGCATGGGCCATCGCCAAAGTCGACGGCGAGCCCGACGACTTCGCCTGGGCCCCGATGTCTCAGTATGCGAAGGATTCCAGGGGCCCGTGGCAGTCCCACCCAGACGCGATGATCCGCAAGTGTGCGGAGAGCGTTGTCCTGCGCGCGGCCTGTGATATATCGGGCCTCTACACGGGCGAAGAGCTCGGAGTCTCGGACGGTGGCGAGCCCATGACCGTGGTCGATGTCACCCCGGCGGCCGTCGAGACCGATGGCGCTCCCCCAGAGGAACCCCGTGAGGCCGCCCCATCCGAGGGAGCCCAACGGCGCCGCGCGTTCGCCATCGCGTCGAAGATACGCCCCGACCTGGACGACAACGGCGTCGACGAGGGCGCGCTCTGGGACTATGTTCGGAAGTCCCACGGGGTTGAGTCTCGTCGCGATCTCACTGAGATGCAGTGGAAGGCCATCGCGGACGAGCTCGATGCCTGCACGAACGATGGCGGACACCCCACACTGCGGAAGGTTGAGGCGTTCGCGGAGCGCATCCGGGGTCAGGACACCGACGACGCGCCGCCGGAGACGGCAGCGGACACACCCACCGGGTTCATCACGACAGAAGAGATGATCGAGATGATGTCCGTGGCGGAGTCTTTCGACGACGAAGCCCGCGAGGCGTTGCAGGCGGGGCTCCGAGCGCGATACCAGGCTAACAAGGTGGCCGTCCTCAAACGGATGGCGGATGTCCTCGGCGTAGGCATCTCGGAGGCCGCGTTCTACGCTCGCCTCACCGGCGGGGACAAGCGCCTCGGGACACAGGCCCTAGAGGTTCTGGTCCGGCTGTGCGTGGACCAGACCATGTGGGATGATGGAAACATGGCCGAGATCAACGGCATATGGCGGGAGCTCGACCCCGCCCAGGCGACAGGATAGGACACGGAATGAGGACCGAATACGTGAATCGCGACGACTGCGAACGTGTCCGGCTGATGATGGACGAACGGGAGCAGGGCCGCATCTATGACGCGCTCGTGTCCCACTGCGACCGTCTCCGACAACGAGGGAAAGCCGGTGACTGGGGCACGGACAGGGCCCGGGACGCGCGCCACCAGGCCCCGAAGTTCGAGCTCCTGCGCGACACGATCTACGCGGCGGATGGCGGGGTCGTGGTCTCGAAACGGGACTACCTCCGCATCCGTGAGGCCCTGATACGTGAGGCGCGGTTCCTGGGGAAGATCGCGACCCGAGCCGAGCAGGCGAAGCCATACACCGAGATGCACGTCCAGATGCGGGAGTGGGTTCTCGAACGCGAACCCCATCTCCGCAACGCGATGAACGCGCGGGACGAGAAGATCGCCGCGCAGTAAGACGGGAGACAGGCACATGGGATCGACCAAGTTCCACGTCTACACTGAGGAATACGAGTCGTGGGGTGGTGAGTTGGAGCCGCCCGAGATTGGCGTAGACTGGGTGGAGGTAGATGTTCCCGATGACGGGCCAATGTGGAGACAGCGGCGCGCCGCGATGGTGGCCGCGATTCCTCGCCTACGGGTGGAGTATCCCGGCGGACTGCTCTCCGATCGCGGCCTCAATCCCTTCGCCGTCCTGACCGCGAAGTCAGCGGCCGAGGAGAACGAAGAGGCCGCGAATAGTCTGGCGACCGTCTGGGCCACTGGTATCTTGGTCGACGAGTCGCCCCGCTATGTTGCCTACCTCGATCCCGACTCGCCGCACGCGCCGTGGTATCCCGGCGCCGAGATGTTCTACGGACCAACGGGCGTTCGCAGTTACACACTCACACCAGAAGGGCGGACCTATGCCGCTTGAGGGACTGCTGACAGACATGGCAGGGGATCTCCGCGAGATAGCCCGCAATTCGGGGCGTATCACGACCGAGATCGCCGCCGCCCGTGAGGAACTGGTCGGGGCGATCGAACGCCTGACCCGTGCGGTTCAGGCCCAGACCGTGGCGCAGATCATAGTGGGGACAGCCGAACGGGAGGACTGGACCTACCTGTTCGATGAGGCCCGGCGAATCGTGAACGAGCGCGGGTGATCGGCGCGGGGATCCGTCCCCGCATTGTGGCGGCTCCAGGTAGGCATGTGCAGGGTTCGAGTCCCTGAACCGCCACACGCTGATGGTCCCACCATGGGCCGTCGGCCATGTTCGCGAAGTCCTCGGGGCGCGGGTCTCACAACAGCCCGCGCCCCTCTTCCAACGGAAGACCAGCATGAGAAAGCGCAAGCCAATACTCCCCGTCGACACACTGGACAGGGATGGGGCCGTCTCGCTCAACCCCGAAGTGCATCCGGGCCTGTCCGGGGCCCCGGACTACGAGACCATGGCCGAATACTTGGGCGATGAGATCGTGTCGCACCTGATCGAGCGCCGCGACACCTACACGTGGCCGAGTGGATCCGATGGCCCTCTCGGCGCCGCGCAGACCGTGAAACAGCGGATAGCGCTCCTGGAACATCAGGCGAAGCACACGAACTCGGCCCGCCAGGTGACGATGAACCTGAGCGGGGACTCCCCGGTGAGCATGGCCGTGGGGAAGCGGAACATGGCGCGGCATTGGCTCGACGCGGCCGTGTTCTGTCTCCGGGCGTATCTGGACTCGCTCGGGCTCCAGGACAAGGAAACGCTCCGCGAGATCGACGAACGGGAGGAACGTGAGCGCCAGGCCGCGAAGGACAAGGAAGAGAGACGGCAGGAGAAACAGGCCGAGGCCATGGCAGCGGCACAGTCCCACGATGAGTTGTTCAAGAAGGAAGCGGACGCCGAAGTCGACACGACCCCACGGCCCGGAGAGACCCAGGGCGAGCGGAACCGACGGGTCGCGGGCGAGATGGCGGATGCCATCAATGACAAGGTGGCTGGCGCAGATGTGAGCGTTGAGATACACACCGAGCCCGGCGAAGAGGCGCCCGCATGATCGCGTGCGTCCCCACACTGGATGTCGCTCTCGTGGCCTTCGTAGAGAACGAGGGCCGCGAGTGGCGTCTCGACCAACTCCCCTGGCCGGTTACTTCGGACGAGGCCGCCACGGAGGGCGCGTTCGTGATGGCCGGAATACAGCAGCACTACGGCGATGAGATGGAGACACAGGTCAATGCCCTCAGCATGGCATGGGCGCGCGGGGTTCTCTCCACGGGCCTCACATTCGCAGACACGGAGGGATTCGAGGAAGAGGGGGCCGTTGACGGAATCGAATGCGCCTTATGTGCCGGTGTCTTCACCCGCGAGCAGTTGCGTGTCTGCCTTGAATGGGCCCATGCCCCACCGACGGCGGTCTGTATACCATGCGGGGATGCGTGGGTCGCATCCTACGGGCAACATCCAGACGACGCGGCCGCGAATGATGCCTGAGATTCAGATCGGGGATGTGTGGCACCTGGGGCCCCATCGCGTTCTGTGCGGAGACTGCACGTATCCCGCCCTCCTAGAGGAGGCGTTCGTATCCGTCGATGGCATCCCCATCGCGCCGCGTCTCATGGTGGCCGATCCGCCCTACAACATCGGCATCGCGGAATGGGACCGCATCCCGGAATACACGGAATGGTGGCTTGCGTGGTGGAACATTCTCGGCGAGTGCATGTCCCCTGACCACTCAGCGTATGTGTTCGGCCAGGCGGAGACGTTGGCGGAGCCCTTCGTCCGCGTCTCCCCGCCGAAACGCTGGCTCATCTGGCACTACACGAACCGGAATACCCCGAATGTCGGCACGTGGGGACGTTCACACGACGCGATCATCTATGTCCGGCGCGGGGATGCGCCATTCTACCGCGACCGGGCCCGCGTCCCCTACTTCCCCGGAACGAAGTCGGGGCATACCGGGTCCGGGTCTGGGCGCTTCCCAGGCGTCCCGTTCCGGCGCCATCCAGACGGAGCCCAGCCACGGGATGTGATCGTCGTGCCCGCGCTCGCGGCCGGAGCGGGAACCGCCGAGTCCGTGAACCATCCCACACAGAAGCCGATCGCGCTCATCCGCACACTGATCGACGCATCCTCCGACGAGGGCGATGTCGTCGTGGACCCGTTCGGCGGGTCGGGGACGACGCTCATGGCATGTGAGGAACTGGGGCGCGTCTGCATCACGATCGAACAGAACCCCGAGTATGTTGGTCTGATTCTGGATCGCTGGACCTACTCGACTGGAAGGGCGGCCCAACGCATCCACAACCCCGTATCGTATCGAGCCCTGGAGAGCCCGGTAACGTCGGCGCGATCTGACTCGCGCCAGACACTCCTATTCACCGACGAAGGAGACGCCACGTGAAACGCCATCGACCCATTCTCACCACGCGCGATGTCACGGTCCTGATCGCCGCTCTGATGACCACGGAGGACGGAACGCGCAAAAAGGCATACGTCAGCTTGGGCGAGGGCGCCGATCGCGACGCTCTGGTTGACCAGGCGGACGAGATGACACTCCTACGGGGCCGCCTCAAGGCTCTCGTCACGCCCAAGCCCACGAAGGGGACAACATGAACACGACCGAACGCGAGGGCAAGCGCCTGCGCGCCATCGAACGGGCCGCGCGTGCCCACGTGAGCAACAACACCGAGAACCAGGCCACGACGCTACACAGCCTGCTCCATGCTCTCCAACCCCTCCGAGAGGCGAAAACCCACGAGCTCAAGACATGGGGCTTATACTGGGACGCCGCGAAGGATGGGACGAAGCGGTTCGAGATCCGTCGCGACGATCGGGACATCCAGGAGGGGGATACTGTTGCCCTGTTCCGCACACAGGACTGCGGGATCTCCCTGGCGGATGAAGACCCCATCCGATTCCGTGTTGGACGGGCGTTCCGGTTCACCGTTGCCGGTTGTGAGCAGATGTTCGGGCTCGAGCCGCTGGATGGAACGCTTTACGACGACGCGCCCGCGCTCGTGGCGTTTGATCTGTTGGGCCTGAATGACGACACGCCCGTCCGAGATGCCGTGGTGGATCCCTACGCCGGGGGCGATCCGGGGACTCCTGACGGGTATTGTGGCGGTTGCGCCTGCCACCTCTGCTACACAGAGCGTGAGCGGCGCGAGGCCGCAGGGGAGCCAATATGAAGGGCATCACCGTGGCGGATGTCTGGTCCCCGGAGTGGAGAGCATTGGCGCGGGATCTTCCGGTCCCGCGCCGCGAAGTGATGAACGCCGCCAGGGACGCCCTAAGTGCGGGCTACCGGCCCCCGCAGGCTCGGGAACTCGTGCGCGCTGCGGCCGCCCTCTACGCACAGGGCGCGTGCAATGCGTTCCCTGACGCCGTGGCGCGCGTGCTATCCTCCGTCCGCCCTCATACCCCGCTAGACGTGCTCAACGTCACAGGGAGCATCAGGGACGCGTTGCGGGCGCTCACTCAGGACCGAACACCCCGAGCATAGCGGCCGACGTTGCGATGTTGCCCGACGCGGATGTCCCCGCGATCCGAAGGTCCGTCTTCTCCGGGAACTGCCAGAGACCGGCCAGGTCGGGACTCGATGACCCCGCTGTCACCTTCGCGCTGAACTTGGAAGCCCACACCCCGCCCAGGGGACGCGCCAACAGGCGGAACGTGCACTGCGCGAGCGCAACCCCGGAATACAGATGCAGCCGCGTGATGTAGGCCGTCTTCCCGTTGGGGACGGTCCACCCCACCTGGTTGGTCTGGTTGTCCCCGATCGTTATCGTGGCGTGAACCGTTGCACTCACGTCCGCCGTGATGGTCCCAGCCGCAGTGGCGCCGGATCCGGCCGTGAGGACTTTCATTCGGAACAGCCGGATGTATGTGCTGGCCGTGGCCACATCCGTGGTTCCGTCCAGTTCCACAATCTCCGTTTGCTCGTCGTAATTCGCGTCGAGTCCCCAGACCTGAACCGTGCGGGCCCCGGTCCCGGAATCGTTCGTGTCTGCCGCGTCGGATGACTTGATGTCGTGAGCGGCGGCCGCGGCTTGCCAGGCGAGCGACCCGCCAGCGCTTGCGATGTCTTCCTCAGTTTCCCCGGTGGCCTGGTTATATCCGAACTTGTTCAAAGGGCCCCATCCGCTGACCTTCCCCGCCGCTACGGCGGCTTCCCATCCCCAACGGGGCCCCATCACGCCATCGTATAGGCTCTCTAGCGACATCCGTCTCCCCTTCTATTCCGTGGGCGCGTTGTCGAGTTCGCCCGCCGCCACGCACGCGAGGAACCCGCGCGCCTCGATGAGTTCATTCTGCACGGGATCCACCCGCACCGAGATGTCGGCCGCCGCGAGCGCGACCTCCGCATCCCACCCCGCATCATACGTGTCCCCGCTCTCTGGGACGATGATGATTGACCGGCCCTCGGCGCGACTCATGCCATGCGCCGCCACCACGTCCCCCGTGGATGAGTAGACCCCGATGATGTTCCCGTCATAGGCCGGGGCCCGGGTCACGGGCTCCGTTCTGGGCGCGTTCAGTATGAACAGCATATGTGCCTCTTCCCTTGCTCACAGGGTCAGTAGTAGCGTGTCGGTGTCCCCTTCGGGATACTCCGTATGCTGATAGATGCCGATGGCGTCCACATACGCCGGGTCGCGGGCATCGTGCAACAGCACATCGCAGCGGGACGCGAGTCGCGGAATCACCTGGCTCGCGGCCACCAAGCATTCCGGGCGCGCGACCCCATCCACGAAGATGAGTCCCGTATTAGCCGGGGCCGTGCGTGCGATCGCGACATACTGGTCCAGGTCCGCCAGTAGGTGGGCCGTCAGGTTCGGATGGCCCCGGTGTTCGTCCATGAAGTAGTTGAACCAATGGGGATCATGCTCTACGCTCACTACCTGAATCCCGGCCTGGAGCGCCATCCGCGTCGAGCGCCCCATCCCCCACTCCAGATATGCGCCGCCTTGCTCCGCCATGCGCGCAAGGAGAGGCGCCAGGACAGGGACAAACGAGAATATGCCGTCGCTCGGTGGTGGGGCGAACCCGCTGGCCAGGCCGAACGCCATCACGCGCCCTCCTAGAATAGCGCCTCGATGGCAGGGAGAATGATCCCCGGGACGATCTCATCCTCGACCAGATGAGCATGAGCGAATTCATATCCCGCCTGCGCGATGCGCTGCCGTTCCTTTGGGTTGTCCAGGTAGTAGCGGGCCTTGTCCACGGCCTCGGCCTCGGTGTCATACAGCACCAGATGTTCCCCGTCGACCAGTTGCCGCGTCTCCCCGCCAACGGTCCATGGCGCCGTGACTGATTCCCGGTTATCTGACAGGACCAGGCTGCCGGCAAGCATCGCGCAGGGGACGCGATCCGACCAATACCCCAGGGGAGCCACCACCGAATTCGCGGAGATCACCGACGACGATAGCACGATCTTCGCGCTCGCCATCACGCGGGCAATAAGTCGCACATCCGCCGCTGGACGAACGTAGGGCGAGAACTCGGGATCCGCCTGGAGCCACAGGTTACGCGTGGGCTCGGCGTCTCCGCCATAGATGCGGATATTCGTGACCCCACCGTCTAGGCACTCGTTCACTAGGCTCTTACGACAGATGTCCGTGGGGAACTGGTCCGTGTCATAGTCGGAGTTCCAGGGCATGAGAACATCACACGCCAGCCGCGAGCGTTCCGCGCCGGGGATCCGATCGTATAGGAGTGGCGTCGCGAAGCTCGGATAGTAGACCGCGTGCGCGTTGTATCCCGCCAGGTGGGCAATGCTGTTGTGGCATTGGCATAGAAGCATGTCATAGTCGCCCGTCTTCGCCACCGCGCTCATGTCCCCGACGAAGGACTCATAGAGCGAATACGGGTGGTATTGGCTCAGGTCCACGAGCTTGACGCCGGGATGACGCGCGCGGAACTCGTGGAGATCCCGAACCGTGGGGAAGAACGCCGACAGGGAGCGCGCCAGGAGAACGTTCGCGTCTAGGAGGGCCACGCGCCGCGACAAGGACTCCAGCACATAGGCTCCGGTGTCCTCTCCTGCGACCCGGCCCGCATCCTGTTCTGCCAGGCGCGGGAAGACGCTGACCTCGTGACCGGCGGCCCGGAGGGCCGTGTAGATCCCGGAGCTCGCGTTGTCCCCCATGGAGTAATAGACGCCGAATACAATCCTCATGCTCCGCCCCTCTCGATTGCTTCCAGTGTATCCCGCAGTCCTCGGTGGCGGTAGTCCACGAGATCCTGAGCGGAGCGGATCATCCGCTCGTGGAACCAGCACCGCTCCGCGTCCTGTATTGCCTTGTGCGCCATCTGAGCGATGAGGATCGGGTCCGTGGGATCCGCCACGACGAACGCCGCCTCGAGCCCGAACCGGCCCGCCGGTGTTCCCGGCCCCACGAGACACGGCACGCCCAGGAGCGTTGACTCCATCGCGCAATAGTTGAAACTCTCCGCGTGGGTTACCTGGAGACTCAGGTCCATGTCCGCCATACGTTCATAGAACTCGCGCCGCGAGACGTGTTCCGTCTGGATGAATCGCACGTCTCCGCCGAGTGCATGGCATAAGTCCGCGTCGACCATTGGACCATGAATCACCACCTCGCGCCCGCTGATGCGCGCCAGTTCTCGCATGGCGAGGACTTGGGTCCAGGTGTTCTTTCGCGGCCGCCAGGTGTTCCACATTCCTACAGAGATCGAAGCCCCCGGCCGCCGTGGCCCCCGCCGATGTGGCGCGAGCTCGTCCACCAGCGTCGGAACTGGTAGCCATCGAGCGCCCAAGGCCTTCGCCAATGGCGCATGACAGGCCAGAATATGACCCGACCCAAGGGGCATGACTTCTGAGAACACCCGGTGTTCGCCGTCAAGTTCGCCCTGAGCTGCGGGCGAGTGGACCACCACCCAGGGATGCACGCCCTGAGACCGCAGGCGGGAGAACAACGAAGCATGGGCTGGGGACCATGCCTGGAGTAGAACATGCTGCACACCGTCCGGGATGTCCCCGCCCGTGTAGTGGCTCAGGCCGAACATCTCGAGCATGGCCCGGCTTGCGTAGTCCACGGATGTGCCATCCCCGCCCGAGTAGGTGGCGATCGACGGGAACGTCTCCCCGCTCAGGGGTCGCGTGTTTGCGCGTGTCATCACGGCCTCCAGTCCACGGAGCGCGTCCTGCTTCCTCATCACGGCCCCGGCCACTCGGCAATCCCCGTCCAGCACGCGCGCCGTGGCCTCAATCCAGTCGCCAACTCGCGCAGTGCTGAGGACGATCTCAGCATGATCCGCCAGGGCCCCGTTGTTGCTCACGATCGTGGGTATTCCCCACTTGCGGGCCTCTTCCACGGCCATCCCGTAGGTCTCGGCCACGAGTGACGGCGCCAACAGGGCCCGCGCAGTCTGGTAGTAGGGCCGGGGATCCGCCCATCCGATGCTAGAACAGTTCGGCCCAAGTGTGTCCGGGGCCTCACCAATGATAATGAACTCGTGGTCCGGGAACTCGGCCGCCACGCGCCGGAACACGTCGGTCCCCTTCTCGGGACCAGACCCTACCAGTAGGACGGCGCCGTCCCGGCTCGACTCCCCGAGAGCGTCGTCAGTCGGAGGCGTGATGACTGGCACCTCACTCTGCGACGCGTGCGCGAACCGACGTGCGGCATATCCACTGTTAGCGACCAACGTGTCCGCCTGGGCGAAGATCTCCGCCCACTCGGGACGGAACTCCACGCCCTCGGGGACCGCGAACGTGTCCGCATCCAGCCCTTGCCAGAACTGCTGATATACGACCAACGGAGCCATTCCCCTGAGACTCGTGAGACGCGCGGCCTGGACAACATCCCATCCGAACGTGGTCCAGATTGCAGACGGCCGCGCCTCACGGGCCCAGTCCTGCACGTTGGCGATGATGCTGGCCTCGGGGACGTAGTGATACGCCATACCCGCCACGGTGGCGGTCTCGATCTCGGCCACTGGTCGGAGCGTCCCGGATCCGTAGGAGGCGCGGGACGAAGCAAACACATGCACATCGAACCCGAGGCGCTGCATGTGGATCCCGATGTCCCGCCACACGAGTTCGCCACCACCAATGATGTCGGGCCACGCCGTCCCCAACACGATCCCGATCCGTGCGGACAGGTTTGACCCGGGACCAGGCTGGGGCGAGCCTCTGGAGCGCCCTACCAGGGACCATGTGTGAGCGGGGCGCCGACAGAGCGCGAGTAGCGCGTCCGGGGACTTCCCCCCATGGGCCCCGGGTATGGTGGTATGGGCCAGATCCCCCGTGATGCGGTTGCGGAACGTGAGAGGGATTCGCTGCAATCTCATCGCCCCACCCTACTACCACGATATATCCGCCCGTTGGCCCACCAGAATATGTGGGCCTTGTAGGCGTTGCTCCCTGATGTGCGCTCGTAGCGTATTGTGAGCGTCCGCTCCAGGATTCGATAGTCCACGACACGGACCACAGTGGCGCTCTCTTCGGGACCGTAGAACTGCCCCGCCGTCGTGTCCTCAATCGTCACGACATAGGCGCCCGATGCGTCCTCAAACGGTGTGAAGTCTAGGAGAACGTCCTCGTCGTAGATTGCCCCGTCCGATCGTTCCGGCGTGATGGCTATCCCCATCTGGGACCGCTCGATAGAGTTCTCGACGGCGTTCCCCAGATGGTCCAGGGTCTCCCCAAGTTCCTCCATGAACGGCGCGGGCTTGTTCTCCAGCCGCAACCGGACCCGTATCCCGCCATCGGTGGCCGTGCGGGTCTCTTCCAGGATGCGGAAGTCCTCCGCGATGTCGGCCCCGTCGTGGTTCTTGTTCAGGAACGACGACACCGAGATGAGATCGCCCGGAGCGAACACAGGGACTTGCTCGTCCGGGGTCTCCCCCACTTCCAGGACCATGCTGACGCGCGGATCCTTAAACTCGGATAAGTAGGCGTCGGCCTCGGTCTTTAGTTCCGCCATCGTGTCCGCGTTGAACCCCACCACTGCTTGCCGCATTCCGAAACTGGTCTGACTCGTCGCGTCCTGGGCGATGATGGTGAGGGCGTTCCCTCCGGCGCCGGTCCCCGTGGCGATCAAGTAGTTGACGAGTTTCCCATCGTCCTTCTCGTAGTTCACGAGGTTGCAGTGGTGCCCCTCAATCAGGTGATACGTGTCCCGTCGGTCAGTCCCCCAGGTGGCGCCCACGGCGCCGCTGGCGGGCTTCGCCTGCATGTCGACCGTGCCGTCCCCCTGGACCCGCCACTCCAGATCATACGACTCAGCGATCTGCTCCAGGGCCGCCACCAGACTGAGGCCCCCGACGGTGAAGTTATCCTCAACCGTCTGGGACACGATCGTCCCCGCGCTGATCCCGGAGATGTCGCGCCGCGTGATGAGCTCGAACCAGAACACGGCCGGAGTCTTCCGCGCGGAGTCATTCGCCGCGAGCGTGAACTCCACCGCCATGAAGCGGCGCGCCGTTAGGCCTGTCAGATCCTCACCCACGCCGCCGGGGAATGTCGCCGCCGAGGCCGCGGGGAAGGTCCGCGCATCGGTGAGGGCCGCGAACGTCGCAACGGCCCATGTGACCTCGCCCTCATCGTATTGCCCATCGAAGCGGAGACGGTCGGTATCATCCGGGGCGCTCACGAAGTCATAGAACGGGCTCTCGTATGTCCCGCTGGCGGAGAATGGCGGGATCTCGTTGATCCCATCCCCATCGTTGTCGCTCGTCCCATCCAGTGTGAGGGATCCCGTGGCGTCCTCAGTGGCGTCCTCGCGAACGATGTCCCACGTGATCGTATTCGTCTTCGCGGCCTTCTCCTGGGTGGTTCCTGCGGAGTTCCCGTCCCAGGAGACCATCTCGTCGCCATCATGGGTCGCGTCACTTGGGTTCGTGGACGTGATGCGCCGGATGTCGTAGGCCTGGGTGAGTCGGAGCGCGTTGTCCGCCGACGAGATGTCCCCGCTCAGAACGTAGTCCGTCGGGAATACCACCGTCGCCATCCGGGCCCACAACCCCTCGGCCTCGAACTGAACCAGAGGGCCGTTCCCCAGGTTGATGATGCCGGAGATTTGCCCCACGGCGAGATCCGTCTCGGTCTCCGTCTCATAAACCCGGACCACGATCCCGTGAGTCAGTAGACTGATCTGGGTGTCGTCGCGGGGCACGCTGAAGCGGATCTCTTCCGTCCCCCGATTACTACGGCGGAACTGAATCCCCGTGGCGTTCTGGAGTTGTTCCGAGCGGGATGAGTTCGCCCGGTTGTAGACGTGGATTGAATACGGCATCTCACGCCCCTAGAGGAACAGATCCCTGTGCCGTATCTCGACGGCCAGGGTTCCCGAGGACGGCTCTGTAAACTCGATGTGATTCAGGCCGGGGACGAGCTCGAAATAGTGGCCGTTCACCTCGTCGTTGTTCTCCTGCCACGAGCCCGACCGTAGGAGACGGGTCCGCGCTCTCACACAGTCAATCGAGAGGCTGTCCGTGGTGGCGAATGCCAGTTGCCCTGGGCTCTCCAGTTTGAACGTGATGTGCTTGTAACGGGGTAGGCTCGTGTCGATGAACTCCCCGACCGTTCCGGCCCGTTCCAACTGCACATCATCGACGTATACCTCTTCGCCCGTGCTCACACATCGGAAGATACAGCGGAGAAGCGCCGCGCTCGCGTCGGTCGTATGCGTCACCTCGAACCGCGTCCACGAGGACTCAGTGACGGCAAAGTTCTGCGTGGTGTTCGATAGAAACCCGCCGCCGCTATCGCGGGACTGAATCAAAAGGGTGAGATTCCCCGTGGCTCCCGATGGCAGGGCCGCATACACCGAATAGGTGTATTCCGTGGACGCATCGCAATTCACATCCTGGGATAGGGCGTAATTCGTCCCGCCAGGCTTGCTGATCTTGACACAGCGTTGTCCCGAGCGCCCGAACCACTCTACCACGTCGGGATTGCTCCCGCCGCCGATCGTGTCCCAGTCATCGGGCTTCGCTCCGACACCTTCCTCAAGGCTCGAATTCACGATAAGGTTCCGCCCGCGCCATATCACCTCACCATCCCCGGATGCGGGCCATGTCCCGGCGCCCGGCGTAAGGACTAACTGGGCGGGGCCCGGGGCGCTCCCACCGTATAGCGGGTGAGCATAGCGGACGAGTTGCGTGGATGTGATGCCCGCCGTGGTAACGGCCGGGACGAAGGCGTCGTCCACTCCCCAGACGCCACCAGGAAGGACGAAGCGGATCGTCACCTCGCGAATAAACGCGTGGCGCCGGTCGGTGTATTGAATCCCTGCGAGCCACGCGATCGCGTGGCGCGAGAGCGTATTGTCCGTGAGTTGCATCCCCGTCCCGAAGGTGTGAACGCGCATGAACTCGTAAGTCTTCGTGTCTAGGTCGCTGGCATCCGCGCCAATGAGGCGCCCAAACACCGTAAGGGACTTCTCCCCGATGGGGTTCCCGTGAGACCGGATATAGGAACCCATGCGGCCCGCGATATTCTGGCTCTCCGTGCGGGTTATGGTGTTCTCCCGAACGATGTCGAACCCATCCGGGTAGTTGTAGGCCGTTGTCCCTGCGGAGATCGTCAGGCGAGCCATTAGCGCCCCCTCCTGCGCTTCGCTCTCGCGAACTGCCGACCCATACCGACATCGAACTGATCCGCGATCACTGCGTCCAGGTCCGCCATGTCGGCCACCTGTTGCACCTCCACGCGCTCGACCTGGATGTTAGCGCCACCACCAATACCAGGAGCCGCGGCCACGTCCCCGGCCTCGAGCCCCATTCCTCCGCGCATTCCGCGCAGTTCGTCCCTGATCTCGGTGAGCAAGTTGTCCCGCCGGTTCCCGAGTTGCTGGAGAACGTCACGGAACCCGCCGGATATGGTCGTCACGGTAAGACCCGCCGGGGTTGCTGCCTCACCACCCAAGACGCCGCCACCCTTCACGCCTCCGAGCGCCACGAGTTGCTTGTTCCGCGCGTTCACGCCTTCGATCACGTCCCCGAGTGTGTTGATGTTCCGCGTGAGATCGGGAATGGCCGCGTTGATGTCCTCGAAGGCGCTCGCCATCCCGTCGAAGTCGGAATCCTTCGCCGCTTCCCCTAGCTCCTTCAACGGCTCCGTCAGCGCCACCTCCACGAGCCGCGCAATGCCTGTCTGGATCACGATGTCCCGAACCATCTGGTCGACGGCCATCGTGATGGCCCCGGACTCGAATCCCTGGGCCACGAGGGTCGAGATGCGCTGCCCGATCTGCACGAACGACCCTTCGATCGCCGTCTGCATCTTCTTCGCGGCTTCGCTCCCGCGTCGGAAGATGGCTATCAGTTCTGCCCCGAGTTGAATTCCCCCGGCCGCAATCGCTCCGGGCGCCCCACCGGCTTCCGCGCCTGCGGCCGTGGACCCTGCGACACGTCCCACAGCGGCCACGTATTCGCCTTCACGCCCTCCGACCGTCCCACCCACGTCCTGAGCCGCTTGCCCGGCCGCGCCCACCTTCTGCGCCGTTGTGGCGCCCTCAGTGCGGAATATGCGCGCCGCTTCCAACGAACTGAATGCCGCGCGCCCTACCTCGGGCCCGAGCGCCGCCCCGAGATTCTGGGATACCACGTCAATCGCGCGCATCATCCGAAGTTGGGCCTTTGCCGCGTCGTCCGACGTCTCCGCCACTCCCCGGAACGCGCCCTGAACAGCGCCCATCTGCGTCGTGAATGTGCGCGACTGCTCCACAACCGCCTTAACGGCCTCGTGCTCTGCCCGTAGTGCCTGCTCCCGGATGAGCAAGTTCCCTTGCGGGTCGAACTCGCCAGGCCCGAGCGGCACGCCTGCTACTGCCGGGCCCCTGGCGAATGGCCCAAACGTCTCCCGCGCCTGCCCACCGGCTTCGGGGATCACTCCGCCCGCGAGCCCGCGCGGCCCCAATGCTTGTCTGAGACCATGGAGCGCCAGGTCCGGCGTGCGAGGAAGCAGGGAACGCGGGGCCGTAATCCCGCCCATCGCGGCCCCACGCGCGCGCTGACTCGGCATCGTCGGAAGGAACCGCGCCCGTCCCGTCTGTTCCTCGACCGTTGCCGCTGCCTCCGCCGCTGCTTGCGCGGATCGGAATCGGATCCGCTCCGCTTCCCGTTGCGCCCGAACGCGGCCAGGCGTAGGCGGGCGTCCGCCGACGTCGAACCCGCCGGGGAACGTCTGCGCCTGGAGCGCGGCCAGGCGCGCGGGCATGGCCGCTTCCCTCGTGCGCTGACTCTCGGTCGCACGAAGCGCCATCTCCCGGCCGATGATCTCCGCCACCGAGCCGCCCTGCTGCCCAGAAGACACGTCAATGGCGACTCGGATGAAGTCGGGAATCAGAGCGAGCGCCGTTCCCAGAGCCGCCACGGCGTCCGCAATGCCCTTGATGTCCTTCGCGATCTCTGGACCGTGTGTGCGGATGTCCTGGGCCAGACGCTCGATCGCCTTCGAGAGTCCTTCCTCGCCCGTCATCTCTTCGGCCGCGAGCTTGAACACATCCGTCACGGCCCGCGCGAACTCACCGATGGCGGGCATGGCTTCCGCCGTTAGCTCGGTCGTGAAGTTCTGCCACGCGTCCCCCATGTTGGAGATCGCGCCGACCGTGGTCTCTGACATTCTGTCAGTCGCGCCCGCTATCGGCCCCGTCGTGTTGACCATCGTGTCGAGCATGGCCTCACGGAACTGCGGGAGCGTGAGCTTCGTGAGATCGTCAATCCCCTTGAACGACTTGATGAGGTTCAGGACGCCACGCTCACGCAGGATGTCGGCCGCGCCCGCGCCACCGGCGAACGCGCGCCCCATGGCCGCCGCGGCCTCAGTCGCACTGAGGCCCATGAAGGCGGCCAGGTCCGCGACCGCCTTCGTCGTCCCCTCGACGTTCTTCGTGAACTCGCCGCCCATGAACGCGGCCAGCGTGGTCCCGGCCTCGCTCACGTCCTGGACGGAGAATGCCGTGGTAGCAGCGATCCCACGGAACGCTGAGAGCGCGTCCTTAGCGCCCTGCGCGCTCCCGACAACGCCCTGGAGACGGACCTCCATGGTCTGAAACGCGAGATTGAGCCCTATGCCCTGGCGATGCGCGTCGACCGCGACACGGACCATGGATTCCAGGGCGCGCGACGCGACATTGATGGCGCGGTCTATCAGGTTGAACTGGAGTGCGAGCTTCGTAACGGAGCCGGTGAGCGTCGTGGTCTGTCTGGACGAACGGCGGGCCGCATCGCCCATGTCGTCCATGGAGTCCCCAACGTCGTCGAGGGACTTCTCCGCCCGCTCCCCGCCGTCCCGGGAGAGTGTCGTGAGGATGCGGGTGAGATCGCGCGACGCGCGGGCCGCCTGGTCCATGGCGCGCGTGAATCCACGCGCGTCGCCGTCGATGTTGAATTCCAGGTTCTCGCGGACCATGGGCTACGTCCCCAGGAACTCCCCGAACTTCTGGGACCACTCTGAGGAAGTGGGGACGGCGCCCAGAAGTGCGCGGGTTTGCGTTGGCGTCAGGTCAAGGAACTGCGGGAGACTGAACCCGTAGAAGTGTAGGAACATCCCGCAGATCCCCCATAGGTCCAGGTCCGGGGCTACTCCCCTTGACCCGGCGGGTAGTTTCCCGCTTCCTCCGCCGTTGGGGACGGCTCACGCCCCGTGGCCGTGATAGCGATCACCCGCGTGAGCAAGGACATCGCCTCTTCGTCCCTGGGACGGAACAGGTCCGCCACTGTCTCGAACGTCGTCGCGGGTAGCGTGCGCTGAATCGCCACCGTGGCCGTGGCGAACATCCTGACCATGTTGTCCAGGGTAGCGCGCTCGACCTCATCCCCGTCCGCCATCTCGATCGACACGCCGTCGACCCCTTGGGCCTCCACGATCCGGCGTGTCTTGAGGATGTCATTCCAGGTGAACTCGCGGATGTCGCACACCCCGAGGCCTGGAATCTCCAGCGTGATCGCCGCATTCTGCATCTCGCGGCCGTCGTCGTGTATCGCCATTTTGTCGCCCTGTGTCTGCGGTTAGTTGTCCTGGTTGCGATACCAGAGTTGACCATCCCCCCTCATGGTGATGGTCGCTTCGGTCACCTGACCGGACCGCGGGCCCGCGAGCGCGTATTCTTCGATGTATGCGTTCCCGACGTAACGCTGCCGGAGGCCCGAGCCGCGCGCGATGAACAACTCCACGGGGAAGTGGCCATCGTCGATCGCCTTCATCGTGGCCGCCACATTCAGACTGAGGTTCTCGTCCTGCCAGTGGCGTTGACACACGGCAGACCACCCGATGACGGACTTCTCGAACTGGGCGAACGCGTCCTCAAACTCCGTCACGTCGATGAGCTCCATGGCCGTCGTGAGACGGAACTCGTGGAACCCCCCCACCTTGGCCATCGTGTAGACGCGGCTGTTCGATGACGTGACCGCCACGGTGGCGCCTGCCCCGCTGATCTCAATCACGCCTATGGGCTTTTGGAGACTGACGACAGACCCGGCGGCCGGGGAGAAGTCCCCAACGACCGCCGCGTCGGTGAAGGCCCGCGTGATCCGCACGGATTCCTGCTGGACCGTGTAGAAGTCCGTGGCCCCGATCTGCGCGAACGTGACCGCCGCGAAGTCCGTGACGCCAGTCGGGACGTAGATGGCCCCGGTAATCCCCGTGTAGTGAGCCATGCTGATCGCCCCCTAGAGTAGCACCCCGGAATACTTCGGCGTGCCGTTGCCACGAACCCGAACGGTCATCGTGGACAAGCCCCGGCCGACGCTGATGTTGAAGTCCTCGACGAACACCGCGCCATAGTAGGCTTTGCTCGCCCCGGCCCCGGCCTCTGCGTCGATCCAGAAGTTGACCTGGATCTGGCCCGCGCTTGCGAGCGTCCCGCCGAAGTCCGCGCTCAGGATACACTCCAGGAGCTCGTCCTGGCCCGTTGCCACGGCATCGGCATCATAGTGGAACGTGATTGTCCCGTCCCACTCGCCAACGCCCTGGGCATACTGACGGAAATCGTCCCCGAGTTCCGTCGCCTCTAGGAGTTCCTTGGCGATCCGCAGGTCAAACGTGGCCTCCTGCGTGGTCGGGGTTGCCAAGGTCGCGGCCGTCGGAGCCGTTAGATCTCCGCTTGGAGCCAACAGGCTGACCGCCGCCGTTATCTGGGTATAGTGGGCCATGTCATCCCCTCCGTAGGTAGTCGGCTAGGCGTTCGCGCATGTTCGCCCCAACGGGCTCCCAGCCTATCTTGTCGAACCAGTCGGACAACTCGGATGAGGACAGGGCCCCGAGTGCTACCCGGAGACTATCCACGCTCTCCGCGTAGTCAGTCGAACACGCCAGGAGATCCACCTCGATCGGGTCAATCTTCCCCGCGCCCCAGCCCGTGATGTTGGTGATGTCGAGACCCTGGGAGTCCGCAAGCGCGATCTCCTGGTCCCGACGAATGTCCCGCAATGCTGCGAGGGATTCCATTAGCTCACACTCCGAAGAACCAGCACGTCGATGTGCGCGGCCCATATCTTCGTCGCCGCCTTGTCAGAGGGCGCGGGGCCCGTGACCATGCGCCCGCAAAGGAGCCAATACCAGAGACCATCGCCCTGCCGGTCCCGGTTGTTGTGCAGGACTTCCTTGATCCTGTCCGCCAGGTCCGCTACCTCGGCTTCGAGCGTCCCGTCGTTCTTCCCGCCGCGATGGTAGACGTAGAGACGGAACCGCTGCCGAAGTTCCCTCACGCTCCCGAGTTCGTGGTCGTCGTCGTCCGTCCCGATGTGCGCGATGTAGACCGAGGGGTAGAGCGCGTCCTTGCGCCGCGTCCCGACGTGGATGTTCGTGACCGCTTCCCCCGCGTCCCCGGCCAACAGCACGGCGATGTTGTCCTCAAGCGTCGTCTTGATAGCCGCACGGGTCTCGTCCGTGTATTGCGCCGCGCTGGCCGCTGCTTCTAGGATCACGGTGGACGCCATTATCGCCTACCTCGTGAGATCGCCCGCCGGACCCAGATCGGGATCTGGTCCTCGAATACTCGCGACACTACCGGCGCCAGTTGCTCCGCCTGGAGTATCTTCCGCTGCGGCACGCCGATCCCCTCCTGATGAGCGATGGCATACGGGATCTCAGTCCCGTAGCTCATCCGGTCAGCCTCGAAACTCTCCACGTGGCCCCGCGCGTTCCGATGGACCAACGACTCACGCATCACGCCCGTCTGTTGCAGGATCGGATGCCGCGGCCCGACCAGTATCTCGCCGCGCTCGATCCGCCCCTGCCGTTGCTCGACCGTGAGTTCCGCGAGTTGAGGCCATCCCGGCCCCTCGTGCTCGAATGCTTCCCGGTCGATCACCGGGCCGAGCTCGTCCGCCACGCGCTCCCACACAGGGCGCAGATCCCGGATGGTAGACTCCATGAGCGGGAATATGCGATCCATCCGCTCACCGTCTCCGAAGTCCATCGAGATGTTGACGTATCTCGGCATTTACCACGGGTCCGCTCGTTTGAACGACGGGTCCATCTCGGCCTCGGACTCGGTGGTCGTGAGTTCCTGATAGTCATCCAGCACGCCGATGTCCATCACGTCGTTCCGGGCTGTGTCGAGTAGCTTCTCGCCCTTCGCGATGGCCGCCAGGTCCGCCATGGCCTCCGCGCGCCACCGTGATGCCGGGCTCGCGGACTCGTTCGGTCCCCGGGCAATCTCAGCATGAGTCTCATAGATGATGTCGTGGACTTCCGCCGCGACCAGGCGCTTAGAGATTGCCCGCATGAGCGGGGTGTCGTCGGTGTCAACGATCGGGATCGTGCCGTAGTCTGCGGCTCGTAGGACGGCGTTAATTCGCGCGTCGGCCTCGGGGATGAGGTTCGACGTAACGCGCGCGTCCGTGATCCCCTCGGCGTCCGTGTCAAGGGACGTGATCTCCGGGAACATCTCCAGCACGTCCGCAAGCACGCAATACGCCATGCTTAGAGCTCCCCGAACTCGGCCGCGCCGATCTTCTCCTGGGGAGTGAACCCGTGGCCGAGCTCGTCCTCGTCCTCAGTCTCAAGCGCGTGAGCGAGCGCCATCCTGATCCGCGTGATGATCTCCGACGCGGCCCCTGGCCAGGCGGAATTGTCCACCATGGACCGGAGCCATGCCGCGTCGTCAGCTTCGAGCACAACCGGGACCGGGGTCGCCATCACTTCGCCCCCAGGAACTTGACCCCGAGACCAACGGCCACGGGGATGATGACGAGTTGGAGAACAACGAGAGTGCCGATGAGCTTCGCCCGCCCGAACTCCAGAACCCGGGTCCGCGCCTCTAGGTCTGAGATCGTCTGGAGGGCGTGCTCCACGCGCTCCGTGAGGGTCGCCACATTCGTCAGAAGCGTCTGGAGCGACCCTTCGATGCGCTCGGACTCCGTATGATTCATGGTTTACCCCGTCGTGCCTGCGTTAGTGACTACGCCTCGGGCATCGAACCGCCTTGCCAGGTCGCGCCGTCGCACCAGAATACGCCGATCTCGTCCTGGTCGATCACCGCGATGGTAGAGACTCCATCCTTCACCGTCAGCGCCTCGGCAGCATCCGCCGCGTTGGCGATACGGAACTCCAGCGCGGTTAGGGCAATCGCCGCGACCGGGAGCGTCACGTCACGGGCCCCGCCACCTGGGTCCAGCGTTTGGAACTTCGGCGACGTAGCCGTCAGGACATGGGTCGCCCCGAGCGTCTCGATGTTGACTGCGCCCGTGGTATCCCCTGGGAACCCGACATGCCAGGCCGTCCCGTCGGAAGTGAACACACCCGTCTGACCCGCGCCTAGAATGGCCTGGGCCGTCGTGTCCGTATCCTCCTTGACGGTCAGCTTCTCGTCGGCGTCGGCCGTGTTCTTGATCGTGATGGGGACGCCGATGGCGCTCGCCTCGGTCGGGAGCAGCACATCGCGATCCGCGCCGCCTGGGTCCAGGTGGTGAACCTGTCCCGCCACCAGCGTGAGCGTTTCCTCGCCGGTGAGCGAGGCCGCTCGGATGGCCACGGCGAAGGCGCTAAGGGTGAACTTCCACGAGCTCCCATCGCACGTGAGACGCGCCGACTGGTTCGGCCCGATCTTCACGATGTTCGTGGCGCCCGCGTTCTTGACCTGGAGGTTTTCCAGGCCATTCGCCGCGTTGTGGATGTGGAACTCCAGCCCGTCACTCGCCGCCAGGGCCGGGAGCGTCACGTTGCGGTCTGCGCCCCCGGGGTCGAGATACTGGATCATCGGGCTCGAGACCGTGAGCGTGGCCGCGCCGGTGAGGGTCGTGGTCGCGTGCGCCAGGTAGATCCCCTCAACGAACTCCGTCGGGCGTTGGATTCTATCCCGTGACACTGGCGTCCTCCTTCCGACGCTCGCGCGTCCAGATGTCGAGATAGCCGCGCCGCTTCAGGCCGTGGACCTTCCGCGCGGTAACGGGGTTCTCCATATCGGCGGAGAACCGCTGACCGCGCTTGTAGGCCTTCCCGCCGAATCGCAGCGGCTTCCTCACCATGAGCGTGTCAACTGCTGTCTGCATCCGGGGCTCCCTTCAGGCGGACACTTAGTTCGTGTCCTTCCAGAGATACCCGGCGAGCGCCGAGATCTGCTCTATGCCGTCGGTGATGCGAACCTCCACGACCCACGCCTCGCGTTCTTCCGAACGCCAGCGGCGGACGGCGAACTTGCGACCACGCTGGATCATCCACGACCCGAACTGGATGGACATGGTGGTCGGCGCGGGATCCTTCAACAGAAGGGCCGCGTCGTCCGCCCACACGCGCGTGAACGCGTCCGTCTGTCCACGGTTCGATGACGTGTAGGACTCGGTGAGGACGATGACCTCGTTGACCATGATCTGAGCGGCGAACGCCTGCATCATGGCCTGCGGGTTCTTGTCGCTCGTGGACGCGATCACGTCCGCGATGTCCTGATGTTTCAGGAGATCGAGCCAGGTCGTGCGCCCCATGGCGAACACTTCGGGCCAGCGGCCCATGTCGAGTTCGATCTGGGCCGCCTTCTGACGGATGGCGTCCAGCGGACTGGAGTTCTGGTCGCTCCACTGGTCCGCGCCCGCCAACGTCTCAGAGTTCGTGTAGTTCCCCGTCGTGGTGGCATAGTCGCTGATCGCCTTCGCACGCGAGAGCGTCAACTGATTCGCCACGATCCGCGCGCCGTCCGCGAGCGGATTCAGCGGGCTGTCGGCGTTCCTGGTTATGCGATCCGCGATCACGATCTTGAGACCGCGCTCATCCAGGGTGTAGGTTCCCTGGCTGATGCCATAGGCGATCTCCTGCGCCTCACCACCGACGGCGATCTCGTCCTCTTCGGCTCGGCGCGTGTCGCCTAGGTCGTAGGTGTGATACTTGTCGCTCTCGTGAACGACCGGCACCTCACCGAACAACCCCAGGGCCGGATACGCCTGGCCAATGGACGCCACCGTCATGTTCTGGAGCGCCTTGTCGACGTGGACTTGGCTCATGGTGGGTTCGGAACCCGTCAACGGCATGACGGTCATACCCGGCCGCGCTTCCCATCCACCGGCTTCGATTCGCGGATCCATAGTAGACCCCTCCCTCTTTCTGCGCTTTTGCGCCTAGGCCGATGCGATCTGGAGCGGGCCCGTCTGGTAGACGCGCACCTGGTCCCCGTCGGCGGCCGCGTCATCCAGGAGAATCCCGATATACCAGGCTTCGTCCGCCGTCTTCGCGACCAGCTTCCCGGCCGCCGTGGTCCCAACATTGGCCGGAGCAGTGAGTGCCCCGCCCGCTATACCGATGACGATCGAACCGACCCCGCTCACGCGAACGGCGTCACCCGCCGCAGACCCCGGGTCGACGAGGAACCCGAGGGGGGTGTCCCCCGCGCCATCGCACACGTCAACCTGGTTCGCGTCCGACAGTTCCACGAGATAATGCTGCTTGGCGGACAGGTCATTCTCCGCCGTGCAGTGGTCGATGCTGTTGGCAATGCGCTCTCGCATGTTGGCCCCTTCCCTTGTCCGTTGTTACACGCGCGCCGGGGCCGTGTAGACCGCCGCCACGAGTTCCGGCTTCGTCGCCTGCACGACTGCGACCGCCGCGTTGTAGTCCGCTGCCCCGGCCTTGACCGCATCGTCGATGGCCGCCTCAAACTTCGCCTGCGGCGTCCCGGCATTCGATCCGGCCGCGGTCCCGCGCGTCCCGAACTCGACCACCACGGGGAACTGACTCACGGCCGTGTCAAAGGCCACGAGATCCGTCTCCGCAAGGGACGCCAGCGCGTTCGGATTCCCTTCGGCGTCCACGAGATGGCCATCCGTCAGGCGACCCGCTTCCTTGTGACCGGCGATGCACGCCTCGGCCTCGACCTTGGCCGCTCGCGTCTCCGCAGTCGTCGCACGGGTCTCCAGGGCCGTCACGCTCGCCTTGAGCCCGGTGATCTCTGCGAGGGCAGCCGTGTGTTCGTCGTTCGTGGTCTCCGGGGCTCGCTCCGTGGCAGCCGCCAGGATCTCATCATCCGTGGCCGTCTCCGGGAGTCCCAGAGCCGTCGCGATGAGCTTCGGGTCCATGTCATCCCCCTTCGTGGGTTCGTTAGCGGGCGGATCGCCCACGAGCTTCGCGGCCAGCTTGACCGCCTCCATGTCCTTGATTCTCGGGTAGTTCGTGACCGCCGCGCCCCAGAGCGTTGGGCCCCACTTCTTGCCCTCGGGATCCTTGTAGTCCTCGGAGAACATGACGGACATATGGCGGAACGTGTCGTCCTTCAGCATCCGCACGCCGACCGGGTTCCAGGTCACGGACGCCATGAGATTGCCGTCCGCAACCGCGAGGCCGTCGATCCATCCCACGGCCTCCCGCGTCTCGTGGTCGATGTCCACCGGGAGCGCCGCCGGGGAGTCGTCCGCGTTCTTCCCGCGCGCCCCCGCGCTGAACGCAGTGATGAACGACGCCATCAACTCGTCATCCACCTTCACGACGTTCGACTGGAATACCCCGAAGTCGAACGACCCAGGGCGAAGGATCTGAACCTCGGCCGCGAACGTGTCGGGATCGCCTTCGGCCGCTAGGAGCGCGGCGCGAACATCGCGCAGGTCAATACGGTCTGCGGATCGGCCACCGGCAATGAGTAGGTCTGGGGCGGGCATGGGCGATCCTTCAGGTGTGGGCAAGCGCATCGCCCACGACTGCACGCGACCGCAGTCCGTGGACGACGCAATCGCAGACACTCGTATCACATAGAGACTGATACACAGAATCGGGCGCGTCAACAGGCGGGAGCGTTCTTCCACGGGGAAGAATTGCAAACAAGGAACCGCCGACGAGTCGCCGCGTCGGCGGTCAAGGAGAATAGGAGTCGCGTCTATGCGATGGGGCACGCGGCCCTGGCGTCAACGTCAGGAAGGGAGCTCGCGACCATACCACCGGCGCGGGTTCCGGTCCCAGTGATCCCGCTTCCACGCCTCAAGATCGCCCCGGCAGATCACCAAGCGCGGGCCCTCCGGGGTCCAGTCCTCACGGAGCGGGAGCCCCGCCTCAGTCGCCAGTTGCCTGACCCGTCGGGGCGTGCGCTCCAGTTCCTTCGCCACTTGGCGCGTTGTCAGCTTCTCACTCATACCCAACCCCCTGGCCATGCGGCGTTATAGGCTTCGCACATCTCGCGTAGACGTGCCGTGTTGCATGTGAGCGGGTCGTCCGCTGGGGCCCTTCCATCCGCCTGTATCGCCACCGTCAAGGCGACCCCTGCAATGCCCTCCAGCGCATCGAGCCGCATGGCCATGATCCCAATGGCCGTATACAGGCGCGCCGTCTCTGGCGGCAGGGCCTCAATCATCTCGCGCGCCCGAACCATCTGGGTTTGGGAGTCATCGCTCATTGCCCAGTCTCCGACATGCGGGTCTGTTCGAGCGATGGCAGGGACTCGACCGGCGTGACGGTGGGTTGTGGACTCTCAGTGGCGAGGATGGGGATGCCGACGCCGCGACACAGGGAACCACCGAGGCACGAGTGCGGCGGCGCCACCGACGGCCAGGTCTCCTTGTCGAACACGTGGCCATCGAGCGTGCGGCAGTTCCGGCATGTGTTCGCGTCCAGGACTTCGGAGCGTTGCACGAGGGAGACGCGATCGTCGCGAATGGTCGCGTTGAACCCGACGTGGATCCCCTCGCCCACGGCGACCTTTGCCGTCGCCTTCAGTTGCCCGCTCTTGATGCGCTCGTAGTTCGCGCGGGACTCGCTCAGGACGCGGTTCATCGTGGTCACGCCAACGGCCCCGGATTCCATCTCCGCCCGGAGCGCCGGGTCGCGCCGCACCTTCCGGGTGATCTCTTCCCGCACGTTCTGCCGCCAGCGCGCGAGTTGTTGGTCCCATGTGGCGCGTAGCCAGGCCCGCTCCTTCGCCGTCAGGTCCGATGTGGGGAGCCCGGCGCCGTCGGACAGGATCTTGTTCGCCCACGTGACCGCTTCCTCGCCGATCTCGCGATACGCCGACCGGAGCGCGGACTCGAACGTGGCCGTGAAGTCCGCGGCCAAGAGCTCGGACACGTTCGCCTGAGTCATGGCACGCCTCATCCTGGCCAGGAGACTCGCCACGGCCTTGTCCGTCTCGATCCCGATCGTGGACTCCAGCGCCGCCACGAACCTGTCCCACCCTTCGTTGACCTGGGCGAACCCGACTTGCCGCTCCCGTTGCGTGAGCGCACGCCAGAAGCCCGAGCCATCGCGCGTGGGGTCGTTCGTGAACTCCTGGGCCAGATTCGGGGCCCCAATACGCGCGCGCCCTGCTACCGTGGGCGCTGACACGTCCACGAGCCATCCATCGTCGTCCACCACATACACCGGGCTGTAGGCCTTATCCACAGACTGGCCCGGCCATCGTCGCGTTTCGGAGGCCCCGTCCGGGTCGTCATCGGGCGGGGACTGGACGGTGATGGACTCGCGCCGGTTCGCGTCGAAGTCGATCTCAGGGAGATCCATCCCGTCACGGATCACCTTCTCGATGTTGTCGTCTGGGATGATGACGCGGGCGCGCGTCGCCTTCTCCAGGGCCTCTATCTGCTCGATGGCGTCCGCGCGGTTGATCCGGTAGCGCAGTAGAGGCATCGGGGCCCCGGGGCCGAAGTTCCACCCCACGAGCGGCTTGATAGCCTGCTTCTGCACGCCGTCCCGGATGAGCTCGACACCCGCCTCAAGAGCCATGAGGAACAGGTCTTGACCGGACTTACTGAGCGCGTAAGAGCCTTCGCCGCGCTTCCCAAGGTTCAGGAACCCCGCGAGCGCGGCGCGCGCCATCATCGCGTTGTGGTGGTCTATCGACAGGAGCAACGTGGCGGGCAGCTTGATGTCCGTGATGGTCAACGCGAAGCCATGCGGGAGAACGGGCCCCACTTCCTGACCGACGCGCCATGCCTTCAGGAGCTTCGCGGCTTCATCTCGATTCGCGGATGTGTTCGCGCCCTCGGGCAGATTCAGCACGGGGATGCCCCCGCCCGTGCGTTCCGCCGCGATGGCGAACACCTTCTCGAACAACTCCACGAACCAGTGATGTTTGTAGGCGGCCCGGAGCCACCCACGGCCCTCGAAGTTCGACCCCTTCTGCCCGAACGTCAGGCGGATCATCTTCTCGGCCGGAATCTCCACGTCGATCGAGCGGTCCCCGTAGATCACCTGATTGATGCCCGCGAAACGCCCCTTGTCGTCCGTGAGCCACTTGTCCACGGTTCGCGGGAGCCGTGTTCCAAACTCTTCCCACACGATGCGCCCGTCCCGACGTATCCAGGACTGCTCGAACAGCGCCACCCCGGTCTGATGTCCCTCAATCGCCTCTCCGATGAACTGGGTCCAGTCGGTGCAGGGCATCGTCCACATGGCTTGTTCGATGAACTGCGCGACCATCGTGGCCTGCGGGCTCGATGACGTGTTCCCGTCGCCGTCCGTGATGTCCTTCGCCGGGTCGACGAACCACTCAGCGGAGCGCGCGGGGAGGTTCACGACTTCGGAGACCGCCGTCACCTGGCCGTCGGAGCCCATCCGCTCGTATACGGCCCACTTCTCCGCGCCCAGGAGTTGTGTCTTGTATTCCTCGGTGATTAGACCGGCGTAGTGGTTCGTCCCGGTTCCCCCGATGGTCCCGAGCGTTGGCCCGAGGGCCGGTGGATCCGCTGCCATTGCCACCGCGATACGCCCCGCCATGTGGCCGACGAACTCCCGGATGCTCATGCCGTCCCCTCTCGACTATCTGGGAGCGCCCGCCGGAATCTGCTCCCTCATCCTCGCCTGCCATTCGGGCAGTTGGAAGTGGACCCGCTCTCGGAACGTCGTCCACCGTCCCGCCCATTCGAGTCCCGCTGCCTCGCCGTGCTCGCCCATCTCCTGTATCACGTCAGGCTCATCCCAGAGCGCCTTACCGTCGTCCAGGACGATCGCGTCGACCGCGACACCGTATTGATGCGACGAGCGCCCAGGCATCGCGTTGGTCCGTATCGTGGCGCCCTTCTGCGGTCCTACGGTGAGGATACACCCGAGAGACCAGTTGAGGAACCTAGCCACGGAGATCGCGTCCGTTTCCGCCGGGGCGAACATCGCGAGATCGGGTATGCCCTTCTCCGCCGCGCGGGCGAGCGCGATGTCCCGGCTCTTCGGTTCCACCGCGCCGCTCAGTATGCGCCCCTGGTATTCTCGGGCCCGCATGATCTCGCCGTCGATGTCCGATGTGGCCCGCCCCTTGCGCCAGATGCGGGCCTGCTGGCTCCCTGTCCTGAGTGTGCAGTAGACCAGGAGATCAAGCCCCGCGCGCCCACAACGGGTGTGGAAGTCCTCCACGAGCGGGATCATGTCGTCGTGTAGGCCGGTCGTGTCAAGTCTAGCCATTGCCCTCTCCTACACGTGAATGGTCATCTGCGGATCTGGGGACTCGCCAGCACGCTCCTGGAACGCCTGGATGTCCGTGAGGGCGATGAACTCGCCCGCGCGCGTCGGGTAGTAGATGCGCGTTTCGCCCGAGGCCCATCCGTGGGCCCTCACCAACGCGACCCACTTCCTGTATCCCTCGATCGTGACCATGCGTCCCCGGATCTTCTGAGGCACGGCATGGCGCGGGGCATTCGATGGATCCTGCTCCGTGTGCGTGAGGCCACGGAGACGCACCGCCCCGCCTTCGCCCCACTGAATCTGTAGCTTGCGGAACCCGAGAAGGAAGCCGGAGACCTCCTTCCCGAAGCGGATCATCACGCTCGCCGTGCGGTTCTGGCGTTCGCAGTCCCCACGGTAGGTGATCGCGACCTCGTATGGCTCAATCACCGGGAGCCCCTTCGGCGTGACCTGCCGCTCGCCGACCGGGGTCGCGAGCCGTTCGCCCATCTCTCGGATCACGTCCTGGATGAGGGCGGAGCGTTCCGCC
>JAAETT010000549.1 GCA_024228115.1 bacterium | reverse complement strand
CGACATCGACCGGAACGGACAGATCAACACGGCCGATTTGACGCTACTCATGGCCGGGCGGGGGGAGGAGGTCAGCGATTTTGATGCGCGCGATCCGGACAGGAATCTCTTGATCAACGCGAACGACTCGAGGCAATGTGCGCTTCTCTGCACCTTGCCCCAATGTGCGGTGCAACAGGGGTGCGGGATCGGGTTTGAACTCGCACTCGCGCTGGTGCCGATCATGCTAGTGCGGGGTCGAAGGCGTCACGGAGCCCCTCAGCACTGACTTCACTCGCGACGGCAGAGGCTTGGCGGCCGCACGTATGACACTCGCGACCTCTAGTTTCCATAATGCACGTTCTCGGACTCAGTGCATAAGTGCCCGCCAGAGCAGGGAATTGAGGATTCAAGATGCAGGAGAACCGGATTCCGCGCTGCCTCAGCTCTTGCTCTCATGCGATCGCTGCTTCCCGCCCAGATAGGTCGCGATCGCGTCATCGTAGGCAGCCGTGTGAGAGAAGGCCTTGGTCGCTAGCTGGATCCGAAGCGAGAGGTCTGGGCCGCCTGCTCCGAGCGACGTGAGCACGTCGTCGTAGTCATCCGGGTCGACGACCACTGTGACGCGGGAGTGGTTCTTGGCAGCGCTGCGAACCATGGTGGGTCCCCCGATATCGATGGTTTCGATAGCGTCATCGCGGGAGGCCCCCCGCGCCACCGTTTCCCGAAAGGGGTAGAGATTGACGGCTACGAGATCGATCGGAGCCCCGCCGATCTGCTCGAGCTGGAACGGATCCTGCCCGTTGTTCCGCATCAAGATGCCTCCGTGGACCCGAGGGTGCAGGGTCTTGACTCGGCCCCCCATGATCTCGGGCGATCCCGTGCAGTCCGAGACGTCCCGAACATGGATCGCCTCGTCGCGAAGAGCTCGGGCCGTGCCTCCGGTTGAGAGAATCTCGAATCCGTGTTCTGAGAGCCCGCGCGCGAAATCTACAATCCCCCGCTTGTCAGAGACAGATACCAGCGCGCATCGTTCGGCAGTCATGGCCACCTCATAACCACCGGCTCCCCGTTGTTTTGGCCTCCGTTCAAACGGGGACGGCCACCTGGGTCTACGTACGGCATTTCCACTCCTGAAGCCAGCGCAGCGCATGCAGGTTCGCCTGCGGCTCGGTGTTTCGACCGGTTATCTGGCGGGAGTGGCGAAGGAAGTGAAACGCCTCGTGGCCGGCCAGGAAGACCGCCATTTCCTCGAGGTCTTCCAAGTCGAGCTTTGCCGTCAGGTAGCGCCACTCGTTTCCGGAGACGGTCTCGGTTCCCGTGACGATCTCCTCTCGATGAGGATATGGGGCCTCCACGCGAAGCGAGCACCGAATCCTGTAGCCGTGGACGAACGTCCGGGAACGAGGCTTCAACCGCTTCGGGTAGGTGCAGGTGCCGGCGAAGCGTTCTTTCGGTAGAGGAAGGAACTTGAACGAATCTAGGTTCGAGAGGTCGTGCTTGAGCAGCTGCTCTTCGGTGAAAAAAACAACCTCGGGCAAGCCCACCTTGTCGATCCAATCCACCATTTCCTGCTACCGGAGCCTCTCCCACGAGAGCGAGCTCGAACGTCCGGTGTCCTCAAAGTGAGGCACGCGAAGCCTCTCAGCAATCTGTTGGGCCAAGTTGTTCGCTGCGACCACGTAGCCTCGCGTCGTGTTGGCATCCTCGTGTCCTGCCCAATCCATCGTCTGGAAGACATCGAGTAGGCCCGCGAGGATGGTCGTGCTGGTTGCACGAAGGTCATGAGGGGAGATCTTTGGGACGCCAGCCGCCAGGAAGCGCTTGTCGACGATGTCGTTGCCGACCTTCACCGTCATCGGGCGATCCTGCACAACGACGAAGCCGTTCTTGCGGATAGGGAAGAAGAGGGGGCCTGGCTCGAGGCCACGGATATCCAGCCAGTCCCGCACGAAGGCGGCCGCACCGATCGGGACTCCCACGGTCCGTTCCTTGTTGCGCTTGCCCACAACAGTGAGCGTCCAGCCGTGAGGCTGCCGATCGATGTCTTCGAGCTCGAGTCCAATCGCCTCGAACCGCCGCAGCCCGCACCCAAAGAGGAGGGAGAGGAGGGCGGCATCGCGCGCCCCAGCGGGGCGGTTGGGGTCCAAGGCACAGTGCTGAAAGACCCGTGCGAGATGCTCCTCCGGAACGAACTTTCGTTTCTTCTGCCGCTGTCCCTTCACGACCTTCACGTTGGCGGTGTGCTGGTAAGCCTCACCGGACATGAGGCCCTTGTCCCAGGCATGCTTGAGAACCTGGCGCCACGCGACAAGCCGGTTGTTCACGCTCTCCGGGCTGGCTCGTTTTCGTCCGAACCGATTCCGTTCTTGGTAGCGCTCGACCAGATGAGCGCGGAGCGCGTCACGGTGCTCAGGCGTCATTTGGTGCCAGGGGATCTCGTTCCGGCCGATCCGGCCGCCCGAGAAGAACGCCGCGAAGACATCGAGCGCGTACCCCATGTTTCGCTTCGAATCCGGCGAATCGAGCGAATCCAGGTAGGCCTGAGCCGGCGACGGAAGCCCCTGGCCCTCGAAATCGAACGCCGTCTTGACCCTCAGACGCTCTTGGATCGGAGTAAAGCGGTGGATTGTTTCACTGGCGTTTGCTTTGCCGCGGCGGGTGGAATTGGGCATTGATGTAGATAATATACATTATGTTTACTAATTTCCTCCCTCATTATCAACTAGATGCCGTACTTCGCGTCGATACAGATACTTACCATCGAGGCTACCCGCGGTGCTACTTTCGTGCCGACGCTGCAGCTCGTGTGGCGCCCATGAACGGGCGCTTCCACACTCGCCGTGGTGATGGCTTCGATGCCAGCGGGGACAGAGCGAATGAGAGAGAGTCGGGCCTGGTCAGAGTGGCCACGGGGCACGGTTGGCAGCCTCGGGGCTGCATCAGGCCTGCTGAGTCTCGGAGGCGTCGCGATTTCCGTTGCGGGCGTTGCAACAGGAACAGCAGCGACACCCTTCATAGTCGCAATTGGAGCGCTGACCGTTTCAGCGACGGTGGGGTGGGCTGCGCACCAGGGTTTCCCGGAGTTGCGGTACATTCCAGAAGTCGGCGAAGAGGTTTCACCCGAGAGTCTAGTCCCTTGTATCGGCCAATTCAGGTGGTCCTACCATCCTGCGCTCCCCCGCGGGTTGACCAGCGACACGACGAGTCCTGCTGTGGGGCGATCTCGGGATGGCACCACCGTCAAGATGGATCGAACCACGGCACTAGT
>JAAETT010000548.1 GCA_024228115.1 bacterium | reverse complement strand
TACAGTAAATAATATTACAGAGAATGATATTGTAACAGCAACAGAAATATCAGGTAACAAAACAATTGCAGTAAGTGGAATCGTAACAGGAGAGTTTGCAGAAAATGATGTAGTAAGCTTTACAGTAAATGGAACAGATTATTCAGCAGTAGTAGATGCAGAGCGAAACTGGTCTGTAGAGGTAGTAGGATCAGACTTAGCAGCACAGACAGAGTTTGTAATAACAGCAACAGGTACAGATGATGCTGGAAACCCAATTGAAAAAACAGTAGTATCAACACATATAGTAGATGTCATCGATGGAAATATAGATATTACTATTAATAAGATTGCAGAAGATGATATTCTTAATGCAAAAGAAGAAGGTGAAGAGATAACAGTAAGCGGAGTTGTAACTGGTGATTATACTTCAGGAGATGATGTAAAAGTTACAGTAAATGGAGTAGTTTATAAAACAACATTAGATGAAAATGGTAAGTGGTCAGTAGAAGTTGCAGGAACAAACTTAGCAAAAGATGATAAAGTACATGTAGAAGTATTAAGAACAGATTCTGATAATAAAACAATTGTACTAGGACAAGAAGATAAAAATTACTCAGTAGACTTAGAAGGTAAAGGAAGTGTTACAGTAAATAATATTACAGAGAATGATATTGTAACAGCAACAGAAATATCAGGTAACAAAACAATTGCAGTAAGTGGAATCGTAACAGGAGAGTTTGCAGAAAATGATGTAGTAAGCTTTACAGTAAATGGAACAGATTA
>JAAETT010000547.1 GCA_024228115.1 bacterium | reverse complement strand
GAAAAAGGTATTTAATTAAATAATTTTAAGAGAGCCAACGAAATCTGAAACTAATAAAGAGTACAATCTGTTTACACAACAATATGTCCCCCCCCCGGTCCTCCGGGGAAGAACAAGTTTTGGGTGTGACCTGATCCCATTTTTGTTGGACAAGAACTTGTGCACTGCCTTAATAAAAAAAAATGATTGTTGCTGACGCACTCGTATCTTAATAAAAAAACTTTTCCACTTCCGCGAACCAAAGATATTTCAGTCGATGAATCAAGACAATTCAACTTCGGTACACGAACAGAATGCTTTACTGCACGTACGCATTTAAGAATTATATATTGTTCCTATCCGAGTGTCGCCGGCACCAATTGTAGTTTTCGGTAATCCTGGTGGGGGAGGTTGAGGTACAAAAGGGGTAAGGAAGGGCTATAAGGTTGGACTAAGGTCAGGGTTGGACCAATGCACAAGATTGGACAGCGGCCACCCCCCTTCACGTTACGGACTTCCCACTTTCGAACCAACTTCAGCACACCAACTTTCTCCACCAGCCGAATTACGTGACTGCAACGCAAACTTGCAGCCCGTCGAATACTCACCCGTGGGAGAATAAGCGACGGCCGTGAACAGCTGAGGAACAGCGACTGATAGGTCTGAAAGCTACGGTTCCGGTCTGTTAGACGAGTTCCACGCCCTAGACGAATCTCGGAGAATGGTTCAACT
>JAAETT010000546.1 GCA_024228115.1 bacterium | reverse complement strand
GGCTTCCAGGGCAACCCCGGCTCACACCCGATCCGGAGCCTTCGCGGTCCCGGGCGCCCCAGACCCTACTCACCGCAACAATTCAACCGAGAATCCCACGCTACGCGGCCGATCTCGCTTCTACCGCGCAGACTCCTAGGCCTCGTCTTCTCGATGGTGTTTGCCATCGCAGGAATCGCAGGCGCTCACGTGGATACCGTCAAGAACGGAAGCCTGAAGTTCAAGATGTCGGATTCCGCAGACAAGATCACGCTGATCCGTTCCAACGGCCAAGCGGGCTACGTGACGATCTGCGTCGAAGCAGCACCCAACATCACCTGGTGGAAGGGGATCGACATCTATGCCGGGCCCGATCGCAAGATCGGATTCGTCGAAACCCAGGACGGGAGAGGCGCCGACTGCGAGCTGATCAAGACGGGCGAATTTGCCCCCGCGCACGCACGACTCAGCATGATGAAGGCCAAAGGGCTGGGCGTGCACACCCACATCGAGTTCAAGCGCTTCAGTCCCCAGGCCTACAACGGAAAGAAGATGACCTTCAAGTGGACGGGCGACTGATCGACCTGCTCACCACCACGAAGAACAGCGCAGGTGTCGATAGCGGCACCTGCGCTGTCCAGGCGCCAACCGCCTTCGCCGCACGCTCGTGGAAGTCGACGCGCTCCCGCCTCTCCGCTGCGGCGTCTCAGGTCCCGATCACCCCAGCATCCTGCAGCTTCCCGACCGTCTCGTCATCGACACCGAGCTCGGCGAGGATCGCCAGGCTGTGCTCACCGATGTCAGGGGCTGCTCGAGGATCGCGTTTCGCTTCCCCTTTCATATACAGGGGGCTGTCGATCGTACGACTCCCAGCGCCATCGTCGAATTCGGTGAGCATCCCCGCGGCTCGGATCTGCTCGTCTTCGCAGCTGTCCTGCGCCTGTGAAATGGCGCCGCAGGTAATCCCGAGTTCAGCGAAGCTCCCGCTCCAATCCTCCCAATCTCGCTCGAGGAACGCTGCACTGAACAGAGCGGACAGCTCGACCTTGTGCTGCTCTCGCTCCTCCGGCCCGGCGAAACGAGGATCTTCGAGCCACTCTTCGTGCCCCACACATCGGGCAATGTTCGGCCACGCGCGTTCCTGCGCCTGGGGCAGGATCACCAGCATGAACCAGCGATCGTCGCGACAACGGTAGGTTCGAGTGAAGGCACTGAGCGTGTCAGTGTCGAGGCGGACGTTCGTATTCGCACCGTCCAGCGCTGCCTGAACCATGACGCCATTGGACCAGAGGCCGTTGGCCAGCAGAGAAGTGCCCACTTTTCCGCCACGGCCGGTTCGCTCGCGCCGATAGAGCGCGGTCACGATCGCGCCGTACAAGGTGTTCGCCGCCATATGGTCGCCCATTCCCGGCATCGATATGGCGGGGGGCGTCTCATTGGAAGCCCGCACCGCGTCCATGAGCCCGGAGCGTGCCCACCAGGCGGTCGCGTCGTAGCCGGTGTTGCCAGCCTCCGGCCCGTCTTCGCCGTAGGGCGTAAGCGAAGCGTAGATCAGACGCGGATTCTGGGCGCTGACATCCTCATAGCCGAGTCGTAGGCGTTCGCGGACGGGGAGCGGAAAGTTGGTGATGAACACATCGGCGCGCGCGATCAGGCTGTCGAGGATCGCCCGGCCCTCAGTCTGCTTGAGGTCCAGCGCAAGGCTTTCCTTGTTGCGATTCGTCAGCGTCCAGGGGTAGTTGGTCTTGCCGACGGGCACCCCGGGCAGGTGCGTGAGCATGCGGTAGCCGTCACCACCCACCGGAGGCTCGACTTTGATGACGCGCGCGCCGTAGTCGGCCAGGATGGTTCCGGCGGCAGGTCCGGCGATGAAACTGGCACAGTCGATGACGAGAAGATCGTCGAAGAGCTGCTCTGACATGATGAGCCTCGATCGAGGGGTGGATCTCCCAAGTATACGCCGCGCACGGTCACCCGTTCTCACTTCCGAGCCGGAACTTCTGCACCTTTCCGGTCACCGTCCTCGGGAGTTCCTCCACCACCTCGAAGGTGTTCGGCACCTTGAAGGAGGCCAGCCGCTGGCGGCCCCAGGCGCGCAGGGCTTCGGGCTCCAGCTCGGCACCGGGGCGTGGCAGGACGAATGCGTGGCCGGCCTCGCCCCAACGTTCGTGGGGCACGCCGATGACCGCCAACTCCTGGATGTCGGGATGGGTCTCGTAGATGGCCTCGACCTGCCGCGGATAGACGTTCTCGCCGCCGGAGATGAACATGTCGCGGGCGCGGCCGGTCAGGGTCACGAAGCCTTCCTCGTCGAAGCTCCCCAGGTCGCCGGTGCGGAGCCATTCGCCGCGCAGGGTTTCTGCGTTGGCTTCCGGGCGCTCCCAATAGCCGAGCATGTTGATCGGCCCGCGCACCACGATCTCGCCGGATTCGCCACACGCGCAATCCTGCCAGTCTTCGGGCGGCGAAGAGAGCGTGGCCTCCCGGATGATCCGGATCTCGCCATGGAACACGGGGCGTCCCACACTGCCGGCCTTGCGGATGGCGTCGGTCGCATCCAGGCAACACAGGATGGAAGTCTCGGTCTGCCCGAAGCCCTGCTTCAAGCGAAGGCCTCGCTCTTCGAACGCGTGGATGCGCTCTACCGGAATCGCCGCGCCGGCCGTGAACAGGAAACGCAGCGAGGAGACATCGGGCCGGTCCGCGTCGAGCGCATCCTGCAACCGGCCGAACATCGTGGGCACCCCGCCGAAGTAGGTGATCCGATGTCGCGCGATGGCGGCCCAGGCCGCGCTGGGGTCGAAGTACGATTGCAACACCACGGTCGCGCCGCAGTAGAGGGCGGGAAGGGCCAGGATCAGCAACCCGAACGAATGGAAGAGCGGCACCACGGTGAGCACCCGATCCTCCTGGGTGCAGCCGAAGAAGAGCTGGGCATTGAGGCTGTTGTAGAAGGTCTTGCGATGGGGGAGGAGGGCGCCTTTGGGCGTTCCCGTCGTGCCGGACGTGTACATCAGGATCATCGGGTCTTCGGGAGAAACGGCGGCGATGCTGGGCTGGGGTGCATGCGCTGCGAGCGTGGCCTCGTAGGCGTCCGGGGCTCCAGCCACGGCATGCGCCCGGGGTGCGTCACCCCGGGTCTGCGCGAGGCTCGTCTCGACGAGCGGGGCCAACGTGGCCTCGTGGATCAGGAGGCCGGGCCGGGCGTCCTCCAGGAGTTGAGCCACCTCGGGCGGCGCGAGCCGCGTATTGATGGGCATGGCAATGGCGCCGAGCCGCGCCGCGGCAAAGACCAGCTCCAGATAGGCCGAGCGGTTGGCGAGCAAGAGGGCCACCCGATCGCCCCGGCGGATTCCTTCCGCCGCCAGCCAAGCGGCGGCTCGGGCCACGCGGGCTTCGAACTCACCGAAATTCAGCTCGCGGTCCCCGTCCACGATGGCAGGGCGTTCGGGTGCCAGGCGCGCGCGCTCCTGGATCCAGCGGCTGACGTTGTGGAGCGGGCTCTGCACGGGGGGTGTGATAACGGAAGTGTGCGATCATTGCCGCGGGAGGAGCCGCCTTGAACCTGCTCGGACAACCGGCCTTCGTGGGTCGCCATTGTGGAAGCCATGCGTACGACGTCACCCGGGAGGTGGCCGATTTCTACGCGGATGCCCTCGACGATCGCAACCCGCTCTACGAGGAGGTGGCGCCGCCGCTCCTCTACCACTCCGAGTGCTACGAGTTCGTGGGCGAGTGGTACCTGAAGAATCTCTTCGGGAATCTCCATGGCCGGCAGGATTGGGAGTTCTTCGCACCGATCCCGATCGGCAGCAAGGTGCGCACCCGCTCGACCATCATCGAGCGCTACGTGAAGCGCGGCCGCGATTACGTCGTGAACGAGACGGATGTGGTGGACGCCGAGAGCGGCAAGCTCCTGGTTCGCGGCCACACCCATCAATCCTTCCTGCCGCCGAAAGATCGCAAGGACGATGACGGTTACGTAGTCGACAAGTCCACCGCAGGCGAGAAGGTGGCGCGCCCGCCGTTTCCGACCGCCAAGGGCAAGGATCTCGCGTCGACTTCCAAGCTCATCGACGCACGCCGCTGCTGGATGTTCTCGGGCCCTGGCCGCAACTACCATACGGATGCCGAGGAGGCCAAGAAGCTCGGCTTCCCGAACATCGTAGTGCAGGGCATGATGACCACCTGCTTCGCCGCCCAGGTGATGCTGGACGAGTTCGGCATGGGCTTCCTGCAAGGCGGGAAGATGTCGCTGAAGCTCACCAACGTATTGTGGGTCGACGAGCGTGTGACCGCTTATGGCCGCATCCGCGAAGAGTGGCCCGAAGGTACGCGCACCCGCGTGGCCTGCGACGTGTGGGTCGAAAAAGACGACGGCTCGCGTGTTCTGATCGGCGATGCCAGCGCCCTTCGCTAGTCGCCGTGGGGGCTCCTCTCGCTCAGGTTCCGGCGGAGGTTGCGCGGGCCATCCAGGCCCTGGGCCTGGTGGGGCGTAGCGTGCTCGTCGCCGTTTCGGGCGGCGTCGATTCGATGGTCCTGCTGCACGCGCTTGCTGGGCTGCGCGAGGAGTTCGGGCTGGGGCTCGCCGTGGCCCATGTCCACCATGGCCTGCGGGGCGCCGAGGCCGATGCGGACGCGCGTTGTGTCGAGGAGGCCGCGGCCGAATACGGGCTCGTGTTCCGGCTGGCTCGGGTGGAGCCAGAGAGTCTTCGCACCGAGGGTCCGAGCCGCAGCCGGCCCAGCCTGCAAGAGGCGGCGCGCCGAGTCCGCTACGACGCACTCGATGCGATCGCCGCCGAACTCGGATCTCAACACATCGCCACCGCCCATCAACGGGACGATCAGGCCGAGACCCTGCTGCTGCGTCTGTTCCGCGGAACCGGCCCCGACGGCCTCGCGGGCATCCCGCCGGCAAGTGCGGATGGTCGAATCGTGCGACCGCTGCTGGGCGTCGACCGCGAGGCGATCGAGGCCTGGGCGGGGAGTGAGGCCCTCGTCTGGCGGGAAGACGCATCCAATCGGGATCCGCGTTTCGCCCGGGCCCGGCTTCGCCAGCAGCTTCGGGCCCTGGCCGAAAGCTTGAACCCGGGCTGGCAACGCGCGCTGGCGGATCTGGCCGATGCCCAGCGCGACGAGAACGAGTGGCTGGATGCCCTCACCCGGGAGGCGGCGCCGCAGTGGCTAGGAGGCGACGGCGAGGTGGCGCGGTTCGCGAAGAAAGGCTGGGAGACGCTGCCTCCGGCCCTGGCCCGGCGGCTCATCCGCCTCGCCTGGCATCGGCTCGGGGGTGGACGGGACGTGAGCCGCCAGCATCTCGAGCGCGCGCTGCGTTTCCTGGTGCAATCGTCACCCGGGGCTCGGCTGGAGCTTCCGGGCGGGTTGATCCTTCAGAACGACCCCGCCGGCTTCAGCCTTGCTTCCAGAGAACGAAGTGGTTCCGACGGGGGTCCAACCGGGACATGAGGCCGACCCCGGCGGTGTGACCGAGGAGTGGCGTGGCTCAGGCGCGACGTGACGTCTGCCGACAAACCAGAAGGGGCCATCGGGCATGAGAGGGGACGGATGCTAAACTGCGGGAACCATTGGCAATCTCGCACGAGGGGCCTTTTCCACACAGCCCCTCGGTTTAGTGTGCGCGCGCACCTGTATTGCAACGAGTACCAGTACCGCCGAGAGGCCCGGGCGATATCGGGCCGGGAGCGAACGTGAACCAACAGTTCTACAAGAAGCGAACGTGAACCAACAGTTCTACAAGAACATGGCCCTCTGGGTCGTCCTGCTCTTGATGATGATCTTGCTCGTCACGGTCCTGCGACAGGGCCAGCAGGAGCCGAAACCCCTCACGTACACCGAGTTTCTGACCAACCTCGAAGCCGGCCAGATCGAAAGCCTGGTTCTCGAAGAGGGCCATCTCACAGGCACGCTCCAGGACGGCAAGGATTTCGCCAGCTACGTGCACGAAATCCACTTCGACGATCTCGGCCAGCAACTCGCGAACCATCCCGAACTAGCGATCAAGAGCCAACCGAAACGTGAATCGTCGGTGTGGCAGCAGATGCTCATCTGGTGGGTTCCGTTCCTCATCATCATCGGCCTGTGGGTCTTCTTCGTCCGCCAGATGCAATCCGGCGGTGGGAAGGCGATGAGCTTCGGCAAGAGTCGCGCCCGGTTGCTCACGGAGAACCAGACCCGCGCCACCTTCGAGGATGTCGCCGGTGTCGAGGAATCGAAGGCCGAGCTCGAGGAAATCATCGCGTTCCTGCGCGATCCCAAGAAGTTCACGCGGCTCGGTGGGCGCATCCCCAAGGGCGTGCTGTTGGTGGGCACGCCGGGTACGGGCAAGACCCTTCTCGCGCGAGCCGTCGCCGGTGAGGCGGGCGTACCGTTCTACTCGATTTCCGGTTCGGATTTCGTGGAGATGTTCGTGGGCGTCGGGGCCTCCCGTGTGCGCGATCTCTTCCAGCAAGGCAAGAAGAACGCGCCCTGCATCATCTTCATCGACGAAATCGACGCGGTGGGCCGTCACCGGGGCGCGGGCCTCGGCGGTGGACACGACGAGCGCGAGCAGACCCTCAACCAGCTGCTGGTCGAGATGGACGGCTTCGAGAGCAACGAGGGCGTGATCATGATCGCGGCCACGAATCGGCCCGATGTGCTCGATCCGGCCCTGCTCCGGCCGGGTCGCTTCGACCGCCGGGTCGTCGTGCCTCGGCCCGATCTCCGCGGCCGGCTGGCGATCCTCAAGGTGCATACCCGCCGGGTTCCACTTTCCGACGATGTGAATCTCGAGGTCGTGGCTCGGGGCACGCCCGGCTTCGTGGGTGCCGACCTCCAGAACCTGGTGAATGAGGCGGCTCTGCTGGCGGCTCGCCGAGATGCCAACCGTGTCTTCATGGTGGATTTCGAGGAAGCCAAGGACAAGGTGCTGATGGGCGCCGAGCGCCGCAGCATGATCATGAGCGACGAAGAGAAGCGCGTTACGGCCTATCATGAAGCCGGGCACGCCATCGTCTCCATGCTCACCGAAGAATCGGATCCGGTCCACAAGGTGACGATCATCCCGCGCGGGATGGCGTTGGGCCTGACCCAGACGCTTCCGGTCGAGGATCGGCACAGCTACACGCGCAAGCACATGGATGCGATGATCCTTCGCGCCATGGGCGGGCGTGCGGCAGAAGAGTTGGTGTTCGACCACTTCTCCACCGGTGCCTCGAACGATCTTCAGCAGGCCACCAGCCTGGCTCGAGACATGATCTGCCAATACGGCATGAACGATCGGCTCGGGCCGATCTCCTATGCCGACGAGGGAGGCGACGTCTTTCTCGGAAGAGATCTGGCGACGCGCAAGAGCTACAGCGAGGACACGGCACGGCTGATCGATGAAGAGGTGTCGAGCCTCCTCAACGGTCACTATGACCAGGCCAAGGCCCTGCTGGCGGAGAACCGGGAGGTTCTCGAAAAGGTCACGGCCGCCCTGCTCGAGCGAGAGACCCTGGAAACGAGCGATCTCGAAAGGCTGCTTGCCGGTGAAGAGCTTGCACCCATGCCGCCGCCGACGGCGGAGGCTCCGGCGGACGACCCTGCGGATGGTACGGTGAACCCGGCTTCGCCGGATCAACCCGATGAACTGCCGGACGGCAAACTGCCGGATCCGGAGCCGATGCCCGGCTGATCGAATCACCTCCCCCCAGAGAGGTTGGCGGATGACCAGGACGACGATCCTCCCGCCGGAACGCGTGACGATCGTCGGGGTGCTGAACGCGACTCCCGATTCCTTCTCGGACGGCGGTCGCTTCCTGCGCCGTGGCGAAAGCGTGGATGTGGAATCCGCGCTGCGAGAGGCCCGGGCGATGGTCGAGGCCGGTGCGCATTGGATCGATGTGGGCGGAGAATCGACCCGACCGGGTGCGGAAGAAGTGCCGGCCAGGGAGGAGATCCTGCGTACGCGGCCGGTGATCGAGGCTCTCGCCAAGCATCTGGACATCCCTCTATCGATCGATACGCGCAAGGCCGAGGTCGCATCCGCTGCGCTCGAGGCCGGGGCTACGATCGTGAACGATGTCTCGGGGCTCGCCTTCGATCCCGCACTCGCACAGGTGGTCGCACGTCATGATGCGGGCCTGGTCGTTGGCCATCTGCGCGGTGTGCCCGCCGACATGCAGGACGCTGTGCAGTTCGAGGATGTCCTGGCCGAGGTGGCGGGTGAGCTTCGCGCTGCGGTGGCGGCTGCAGAAGCCGCGGGCGTGGCCTCCGAACAGATCGCGATCGACCCGGGAATCGGTTTCGGCAAGGAACTCCGACACAACCTGGCGCTGCTGGCCCGTGTCGGCGAGCTACGCGAGCGAGTCGGACGACCTGTGATGGTGGGACCCTCTCGCAAATCCTTCCTCGCCCACATCACGGGCGATGAAGCGCCGGCCACGCGAGATACCGCCAGCCAAGCGGCCTGTGCGGTGGCGGTGTTTGCGGGTGCGGACGCGGTTCGAGTGCACGAGGTTGCCGGCGCACGTCGTGCCGTCCAGGTTGCACGGGCACTGCGGGAGGCCAGGGCGTGATCGAGTTCCTGGTCGAGTGGCTGCGAGCGGAGAGCTCCGAACTCTGGTTGTTCCTGTCCACGACGTTCGATCCAGTCCGCGACACCCTCGACATCCTGGTCGTCAGCCTGGGCATCTACTGGTTGCTCCTCCTGTTGAAGGGCACCCGGGCCATCCAGATCCTGCTGGGCCTGTTGGCGCTGCTCGCCCTACGGCTGGTCTCGGATCTCTTCGATCTCGTGACCCTCTCCTGGATCCTCGAGAATTTCCTGGCCTCCGCCGTGCTGATCATCATCGTGTTGTTCCAGGCGGATATCCGGCGGGTGCTGGCCCGGGTGGGCCGCGGCGTGTTTCCCCGCATCAGCGAGCGCCAGGAATCGCAGATCCTCGAGGAGGTGGTGCGCGCCGGGCAGAGCCTGGCGGAAAAGCGAGTCGGCGCACTGATCGTGCTAGAGCGCGATAGCGGACTCGAGGATCTGGTCGAAGCGGGCACGCCGATCGATGGCGTCGTGAGCAAAGAGCTTCTGACCTCGATCTTCTTGCCCTATTCCCCGATCCACGACGGCGCAGTGATCATCACGGAGGGCCGGGTCACCCACGCAGGCTGCATCCTGCCGCTCACCTTGAGCGGGGATCTGCCGGAGGGCATGGGCACCCGGCACAGGGCGGCGGTGGGCATCACCGAGGAAACCGACGCCGTGGTCATCGTCGTGTCGGAAGAGACGGGCGGGATCTCGGTCGTCGTCGGCGGCACGCTCACGCGCAATCTGGGTGCTCCGCAGTTGCGGGTGGTCTTGCGTGATCTCTTCTCGCGGGATTCGATCCTCGATGCACCGATCGAGGAGATCGTCGCGGGCATCGAGGAACCGGCCGAGAGCGGCGGCTCCGCCACGGGTCCCTCGGATGCGGTGCACACGCGATGAGAATCTTCAAGAACCTCGGGTTCAAGTTGATGGCCCTGATCGCGGCGTTCCTGCTCTGGGGGCTCTCCCACAGCACCTCGTCGATCGAGCGGGGCTTCGATCTTCCCGTGGCGCTGGTGGGGGTTCCGGACAAACTGGTCGTCACCGAGCAATCCACGGATACGGTCAACGTCCGGGTGCGGGGGAGTCGGGCCGCACTGCGGAGGCTCTCGGTCGGGGACATGGTCTACGGCGTCGATCTTTCTGGCGCCCAGCGCGGGGTGACGGCCCATACCGTCGAAACCCAGGAGCTCGAGCTGCCCCGGGGCCTGCAGGTCGTCAGTCGCTCTCCGGGCGGAATCGAGTTCACCCTCACCCAGAGAGGCCGAAAGGCCGTTCCCCTGCGCCCGGATGTCGCTGGAGACCCTGCGCCTGGCTTCGCCATCGAAGGGGTCCAGGTCGAGCCGGCCCGGATCTGGATTACCGGCGCTCGTAGCGAAGTGCTTCGGTTGGCGGAGGTAATGACCGAAACGATTGATGTGAACGGCCTCGATGCGCCGCTGGAGCGGAGTGTGAAGCCGGCCCTGGTTGGGCGCCACGTCTGGGTCGAGAAGGAACAGGACGTGACCGTCCGCGTACAGGTGGCCCCCATCGCTGAGGAGCCCGAAGTGGAAGTGGAGGAGACGGGATGAGCGACGAGCGGCCTCACGCGCTGTTCGGAACCGACGGGGTGCGGGGCAAGGCGAATGTCTTTCCCATGACGGTCGAGGTCGCATTGAAGCTCGGCCAGGCGATCGCCCACGTGTTCCGGAGGGACGGCGACGGCCTGCACCGGTTCCTGATCGGCAAGGATACGAGGCTCTCCGGCTACATGTTCGAGGACGCGTTGGCCGCGGGCATCTGCTCGATGGGCGGCAACGTGATCCAGGTCGGCCCGATGCCGACACCGGCCATGGCATTCCTTACGCGGGATATGCGCTGCGATGCAGGCGCCATGATCTCCGCGAGCCACAATCCCTATCACGACAACGGGATCAAGTTCTTCGCTCATGACGGCTTCAAGCTGCCCGATTCGGTCGAACAGCGGATCGAGGCGTTGATTGCCTCCGACGAGCTGCTCGGCCATCGCGCGATGCCCGATGCCATCGGGCGGGCGAAGAGAATCGATGATGCGGAGGGCCGTTACGTCGTCTTCCTGAAGAAGTGCTTCCCCTTTGATCGGGATCTCGAGGGCCTGCGGGTCGTTCTCGATTGCGCCAATGGCGCCGCCTACAAAGTCGGCCCCACCATGCTCCAGGAGCTTGGCGCCGAGCTCTTCACCATCGGTGTGGAACCGAACGGCACCAACATCAACGAGAAGGCAGGCTCACTCCACCCCGAACGCCTCTCTGCCAAGGTGAGAGAGCTGCGCGCCGATATCGGTATCGCGGTGGACGGCGACGCCGATCGTGTGATGTTGGTCGATGAAAAGGGCCAGGTCGTCGACGGTGACGCATTGTTGGCCCTCTTTGCAAAGGACTTCCAGCAGCGCGGGAAACTTCGCGGCGGCGGAATGGTCGCGACGGCCTACAGCAACATCGGTCTCGAGAAGGCCGTCGAGAAGCTCGGCCTTCGGTTGATTCGCACCAAGGTCGGTGATCGCTATGTCGTCGAGGGGATGCGAGAGGGCGGCTACAACCTAGGCGGCGAGCAGAGTGGTCATATCGTCTTCCTGGATCACAACACCACGGGAGACGGGCTGCTGACCGGCCTTCAGGCACTAGCGGTGATGTGCAAGCAGCAGAAGCCGCTCTCGGAGCTGGTGGCGGATTTCGAACGCTTCCCCCAGGCGCTGATCAACGTGGAGGTGGGCGAGAAGACGCCGATCGAAGAGCTGCCAACGTTCCTGGAGCGCCTGGCTCAGGTGGAAAGCGAACTCGGCAGCTCCGGGCGTGTCCTGATCCGATACTCGGGCACCGAGCCGAAGGCGCGCGTGATGGTCGAAGGCGAAGATGAAGAACGGGTCGCCGGCTACGCCCAGGATCTGGCGGATGCCTTGAGCCGAGCCGTCGGAGACGCGAGCTGACCATGCGAAAACTCATCACCGGTCTCGACTCGATCGCGGTGCTTCGCGATCAGGTGCTGCAACGCACGGCCACGCTAGGTGCGGCCGCTGTTCTGGCGGAGCTTGGAGGTTCCGATGCGGTGCGCATTGGGCTCCTCGAAGAGCATCGGCCCGTCACGGAAAGCGATGTGCTCGATGTCCGTCGTGCGGCGCGACAGCTCGAGCTACGCATGGCGCCCATGCCGACCCTCGTGAAGAGTGCGCTCGAAGCCAGGCCCGAGCGGGTGCTTCTGGCCGCCGAGACACGCTCGGCCGGCCGTGCTGCCGGGCCGCTCGATTTTCAGGCCTGGGGGAGTGCGCTCTCCCCGGTGGTGCGCACGCTCCAGGAGGCGGGGATCGGCGTGATAGCGCGTATCGCGCCGCACCCGGAAGCCGTCAAGGCGGCCCGCCATGCGGATATTCGCGCGGTGGAGCTCGATACCCACCAGCTCGTCGATCTGCCGGAAAGCGAGGCCGAGCCCGCGCTTGGCGGACTTGCCGACGCCACTCGTCTCGCCGCCAAGCTCGGCCTGCGTGTGGGCCTGGGAGGCCGCCTCGACGAGCGATCCTCGGCTCGCTTGTTGGAGGTGGCGCCGGTGTGCGAGTGGGTGGCCGTTGGCCGTGAATGGGTCGGCCGGGGCCTGCTCTCGGGCATCGACCAGGCGACCCGGGACCTGCGAGGCCGGATCTCCTAAGAAGCTCCGCGCCCTCCGCTAACCTGGACCCATGCCTATTCCTCGTTGGCCACTCCTGACTGCCGAAGAGATGCGTGCGCTCGATCGCCATACGATCGAGACACTCGGCATCGCCGGCGAGCTGTTGATGGAGTGCGCGGGCCAGCTTGTGGCGCGAGAGGCCGAGGCCCTGCTTTCTCCAGGCGGGCGGGTCTGGATCCTCTGCGGCGCCGGCAACAATGGTGGCGATGGCTGGGTGGCGGGGCGGCACCTTCATGCGCGGGGCGTTCCGGTTCAGATTCTTCCTGCGCTGCCTCCGGCCGAGCTACAGGGCGATGCCGCTGCGAATGCCGCTCGCGCCGAGCGCGTCGGCGTGCCCACCGGCACCCGGCTACGAGCGCGGGCTGGCGATGTGATCGTCGATGCCCTGTTCGGAACCGGCCTTCGTCGACCCGTCGAGGGCGAGCTTGCGCGTTGGATTCGGAAGCTCGTCGAGCGGCCGGCGGGCGTCCGGGTTCTCTCGGTCGATCTCCCGTCGGGGCTCGATGCAGATACGGGGCAGGTATTGGGCGTTGCCGTGGAGGCAGACGCCACGCTCACGCTGGGCCTTCCGAAACTCGGGTTGGCCCTGGAGCCCGGGCGACGACATGCGGGCCAGATTCGTGTGGGCCGCATCGGCATTCTCGACGCGGCTCCGGGCATCCATCCACAAGCCGAGCTCTGGACTCGGCGTGCGGTGGGCGAACTGCTGCCGGGGCGGCCCGTACATGGCCACAAGGGGACCTTCGGCCATGTACTGGTGGTGGCCGGCTCCGAAGGCATGACCGGCGCAGCGGCCTTGGCCGCGCATGGCGCGAGCCGGAGCGGCGCCGGATTGGTGACGATCGCCTGCCCGGCGAGCACGAACCCGATCCTCGAGGTGAAGTGCACCGAAGCCATGACGTCGCCGGTTGCCGAGACGGCCGAGCACGCGCTCGCGCTCTCGGCCCAGAAGGCGATTCTCGAGCTGGCGGCGAGCCGAGATGCGGTGGTGCTGGGCCCGGGTGTCGGCCGAGGCGGAGAGACCCTCGATTTGATCCGCCGCCTTGCCGAGCAGCTGGCGGTTCCGCTGATCCTGGATGCCGATGGCCTACTGGCGTTCCGCGGCCAGCTCGACGTGTTGAAGGCCCGACAGCCGGTCACTATCGTGACGCCCCACCCGGGAGAAGCCGCGGCGCTGCTCGATCAGACGACCGCCGAGGTACTCGCCGACCGGCCCAAGGCCGCTCGTGCCTTGGCGCGGGCGAGTGGTGCCGTCGTGGTGTTGAAGGGAGCGGGAACGGTGACAGCAGAACCCACAGGCCAACTGGCCGTGAATCCCACGGGCGGGCCCGTCCTGGGAACGGGCGGCACAGGCGATGTGCTGGCCGGCGTGGTGGGTGGATTCATCGCCCAGGGCCTTTCTGCATTTCAGGCCGGAATTGCGGGACCAGCCGTGCACGGCGCTGCCGGAGAACTCTTCGCCTCCCGCCGCGGAGACGTGGGTCTGTTGGCGGGCGAGCTGGTCGATCTCCTGCCCGAGGTGCTCGAGGCCTATCGCAGAACCGCAGAAGAAGAAGCAGCGCCGGAGGGCGATGTCCTGGGATTCCCGGAGCCGGCCGATGCGCAACTGGCCTTCCAAGAGTCCCACTGAAACGAGCGCGCTGGCGCGCGCATTGGCAACCGCATTGCTCCAGGTGGGCAATGGCAAAGGATGGGTCGTGAGCTTGAACGGACCGCTCGGAGCGGGAAAGACGCTCTTCGCGAAGGCGCTGGCCGAAGGCCTGGGCATCGATCCGTCCGGCGTTTCGAGCCCGACCTTCGTGATCGCCAACGAATACGGGGCACCGCCGGAGCTTCGCCTGGTGCATGCAGATTGGTATCGCGTCGAGAGCGAGGATGAGCTCATGGCGTCGGGTCTCCACGATTGGCTCGCGCCGGGCGTGGGGCTGGTGGTGGAATGGGGCGATCGCTTCCCTGAAGCGCTTCCCCAGGATCGCCTCGAAATCGAGCTCCGCCCGGGGGGCGGTGTCGAGGATCGGCATGTGTGTGTCGCGGCGTTGGGGCCTGCTTCCCGAGCCACGCTCGAGCGTTGGAGCGCAGCATGTCCTTGATCGTCCAGAAATTCGGCGGCACCAGCGTGGGCGATCCGGAACGGATTCGGAACGTCGCGCGCAGGGTCGTGGCTACGAAGCAGGCTGGCCATGACGTCGCCGTCGTCGTCTCGGCCATGTCCGGTGAGACCAACCAGCTCGTGGCACTGGCCAAGGAGCTCGGTGGTCAAGTGCCGAGCCCGCGCGAATACGATGTCCTCGTCTCGACCGGTGAACAGAAGACGATCGCCCTCCTGGTGATGGCCATTCATCAACTGGGCCACGAGGCACGCTCCTTTACCGGAGCGCAGATCGGCATGCGAACCGATGGCGACCACAGCCGCGCGCGCATCCTGAGCATCGATGCCGAGCGCATCCGAAGCGCCATCTCCTCCGGTGAGGTTCCCGTGATCGCGGGTTTCCAGGGCACCGATGACAACGGCAACATCACGACCCTGGGTCGTGGTGGCACCGATACCTCCGCCGTGGCCGTTGCCTGCGCCCTGAAAGCGGATGTCTGCGAGATCTACACCGATGTGGACGGCGTCTTCACGACCGATCCGAACATGGTACCGGCGGCTCGAAAGCTCGATCGCATTTCCTACGAGGAGATGCTCGAGATGGCCAGTCTGGGCGCGAAGGTCCTGCAGATCCGGTCGGTGAAGTTTGCAATGGCAGATGGCATTCCCATTCACGTCCGCTCCTCCTTCCACGAAGGAGAGGGCACATGGGTGGTGCGCGAGGAGGATGTGATGGAACGCCTGGTGGTTTCCGGTGTGACCTACAATCGAAGCGAGGCCAAGATCCGAGTCCTGGGCGTGAAGGACAACCCCGGCGTGGCCGCCGCGTTGTTCGGGCCGTTGTCTCGCGCGGGTACCGTCGTCGACATGATCATCCAGAACATGTCCCAGGACGGCACGACTGACATGACCTTCACGGTGCCCCGCGATGACTACGACGGCGCGCTTGAGTTGATGAAGGATCACGCCGCCTCGGTCGGCGCCGAACAAGTAGAGGGCGACCAGGAGATCGCCAAGGTCTCGGTCGTGGGCCTGGGGATGAAGGACCATGCCGGCGTGGCGGCCCAGATGTTCGAGGCGCTTGCGGCGGAAGGCATCAACATCCAACTCATCACGACGAGCGAGATCAAGATCTCGGTCGTGATCGAGGAGAAATACACCGAGCTTGCCGTGCGCACGTTGCACGCCGCGTTCGTCGAGGCCGGTGCAGCAGAGCCGGTTGCCGAGGTTTGAGGTGAGCCGCCGGGGCGGGGCGGCACTCGCATTGGCCGCGTTCCTGCTCGCGGTGCCGTTGGCCCGAGAGGCAAGCCGCCAGACCCGACCGACCTGGGCCGAGGGGCCTCGAGGCGACGTAACGGCCGTGGAGGGACTGCTCTTTGGAGAGGGCCTCGATCCAAACGGCGCTTCGGCGCTGGAATTGACGGTCCTGCCTGGGATTGGTCCGGCCCGGGCGGATGCGATCGTGGCGCATCGAGGGCGCACACCGTTCTGCCGCCCCACCGATCTGGAGCGCGTGCCGGGGCTCGGCCCACGCACGGTCGCCCGCCTGCGCGACTGGCTGGCCATCGATCCCGGGGCGCCTGGGTGCCCTGGGCCGAGCAAGGGCTAGGCTTTTCCCGCGGTGGATTCCATTTTCGAACGCGTACGAGCCTTCTTCCGCGACGACCTGTGGAGCCGGGAGCCGCTACCCGCGCCTCTTGGTTGGCTCCGTTCTGTCGTGCAATTGGGCTTCCTGATCGCCGAGGGTTTCGTCAAGGACCACCTGACACTGCGGGCCTATCATCTGACCTTCCTGACGATGATCTCGATCGTGCCTTTGTTGGCGATCGCCGTCGCCATGGTGGACTTGATCGGCGGCGGGCCGGAAGTGGTGCAGCAGCTCCTCGGGAAATTTGCTGCGGTGACGCCCGAGGCGCAGGATTTCCTGCTGAAACAGGTCGGCGAGTTCAACTTCAAGGCCCTCGGCGGCGTCTCGGGCGGCGTCGTGTTGTTCACGACGATCCTGCAGATCGGGGGCGTGGAGAAGGGCCTGAACGCCATCTGGGGCGTGCCGGAGCAGCGTCCCTGGGTGCGCCGGATCCCGGACTACATGGCGGTCATCTTCGTGGCGCCCATCTTGATGGGCGTCGCCATTCCGCTGCGGACGACGATCGAGAGCCAATGGCTGGTGCAGCGGATGCGCGACGTGCCCTGGGTCAATGCGCTCCTCGCATCCGGGATCGAGTACGCACCGCTCCTCCTCTCACTGCTGGCGTTTGCGTTCCTGTATTGGTTCCTGCCGAACACGAGAGTGCGGCCCCGCTCCGCGCTTCTGGGTGGTGGTGTCGCCGCGATCCTGTTCGGCCTGGCCCAGGTGGCGTTCGTCGCGACGGTCAGGGGTTCATCGCGTTACGGTGCCGCCCTGGGTGCGCTGGCGGGTGTCGCGCTCTTCATGATCTGGGTCTATTGGTCGTGGAACGTCGTGCTCTTCGGCGCCGAAGTCGCCTACGCCCATCAGACGCTCAATCTCTACCGCCGGGAGGTGCGCGGGCAAGCCCCGGGCGCCGCGGCTCGGGAGACGATCGGGCTCGCGATCGCCGTCCAATGCGCCAAGGCCTTCGAGGAGGGGAGTGAACCCTGGACCGCGGACACGTTGTCCGACACGTTGGATGTTCCGCTGCGCTCGGTCCGTGAGATCCTTGGCGATCTCGAAGCCGATGGCATCCTGAGCCCATGCGGAGCCGATCAGCACGGTGCCTTCCAGTTGGGCCGTCCGGCAGAGCACGTGCGCGTCGCGGACGTCTTGACGGCGCTTCAAGGGGAGCGCCACGTCGCGTTGGGCACCCCCGAAGTGGCTCGTGAGGTGAACGCGGTCCTCACCGAGATCGATCAGGCCGCAGCGCCCGCCGCCGAGGGCAAGAGCCTGCGGGATCTCGTCTTCGATCTAGGCGGCCCGGGAGAGCCCACCCAGCTGGCATCCGGCAAGTGAGGATCTACCTCGATTTCAATGCAACCACTCCGGTTCATCCGGAGGTCTGCGAAGCCATGCAGGAGATGCTCCGGGAAAACTGGGGCAACCCCTCGAGCACCTACATCGAAGGCGCAAGGGCCCGCCGTGCCATCGAAGGCGCGCGAGAGCAGGTGGCTGCACTGGTTGGAGCCGATTTCGATGAGATCCTGTTCACGGGCAGTGCCACCGAAGCGAACAACACGGCCATCCACTCGATTGCAAGAGCCAACGATCGCACGCGGTTCCTGAGCTCGACGATCGAGCATCCTTCCGTCGATGAGCCGCTGGCTCTTCTGGGCGAGCATGACTCCACGATCGTGCAGATTGGCGTCGACGAGGCGGGCCGCCTCGATTTGACCGCCCTCCGGCTGCAGGTCGATGATCGCACCGCCCTGGTGGCCGTGATCCTCGCCAACAACGAGATCGGTGTGGTGCAAGACATTCCCACCATTGCCGAGATTGCCCATCGTGTCGGAGCGCACCTGCATGTCGATGCGACCCAGGCCCTCGGGAAGATCCCGGTGGACGTTTCGACGTTGGGCGCGGACAGCCTCGTGGGGTCGGCCCACAAGTTCTACGGCCCGAAGGGCGCGGGCTTTCTCTGGGCTCGCTCCGGGGTGCCCCTGGCGCCCTGGATCCGCGGCGGCCCCCAGGAGAAACGGCGCCGAGGTGGGACGGAGAACACGGCGGGAATCGTTGGCCTCGGCTGCGCCGCCGAGCTGGCGCGCCGCGATCTGGGCATTCGCGCGGCGGAGTGTGCACGGCATCGGGATCGACTCTGGGAAGGCATCGTGGCGGGCGTTCCCGGCGTGCGACGCAATGGCTCGGCGGAGCATGTGCTTCCGAACACCCTGAACATCGAGTTCGAAGGTGCCGCGGGCGATCTCCTCCTGGAGATGCTGGACGGGGAGGGCGTTGCGGTCTCGGCCGGCGCAGCCTGCGCATCCGGTTCGATCGAGCCTTCGCACGTATTGTCGGCTCTCGGACGAACTCCGCAGGAGGCGCGAGGCACGTTGAGGTTCAGTACCGGGCTCGGGACGAACGAAGCGCAAATCGATCGGGTCCTCGCCTTGCTCCCCGAGCTCGTAGGCCGCGCTCGCGAGGTGGCGGCGTGAGCCCAGGCCGGATCGTCGTCGGTATGAGCGGTGGGGTTGATTCCTCCGTCGCGGCAGCCCTGCTGGTCGAGGCCGGCCACGAAGTGATCGGTGTGACCATGCATCTCGCGGGCAGCGAGAGTCGATGCTGCTCCCTCGACGATGCCGACGATGCGCGGCGCGTGGCCGACAAGCTGGGGATCCGCTTCTACGTCGCCAACTTCAAGGATCGCTTTCGAGAAGAGGTCATCCTGCCCTTCGCAGATGCCTACCTCGAGGGTCGCACGCCGATTCCGTGCGTGATCTGCAATCGGCGCTTCAAGTTCCATCACCTGATGGAGCGGGCTCGGGCATTGGGTGCCGATTCCGTTGCGACGGGTCACTACGCGCGGGTGGAAACGGATCCCGCCGGCGGCCCCCCGAAATTGCTCCGGGGTGTGGATCCTGCGAAAGACCAGTCCTACTTCCTTTTCGATCTCGTTCCGGAGCAGCTTGCGCGCATCCGCTTCCCGCTTGGAGCCCTGCGTAAGGAGGAAGTACGCGAGAAGGCCAGGGCGATGGGCCTCGCGACGGCCGAGAAGCCCGAGAGCCAGGAAATCTGTTTCGTGCCCGACGGCGACTATGCGAGGGTGGTCGAAGAGCTTCGGCCTGGAAGTCTTCCCGGGGAGGGCGAGGTCGTGGACGCCAAGGGGAAGGTGCTGGGGCGGCACTCGGGCATTCACCATTTCACGGTCGGCCAGCGCAGGGGCCTCGGCGTGACCGCGCCGGAGCCTCGTTATGTGCAGGCGCTCGATCCTGAGAACAACCGCGTGGTGGTCGGCCCGGTGGAGGAGCTCGGCAGCTCCGGAGCCCGGGTGGGCGGCGTCTCATGGACCTGCGGGCAACCACCGCCCCCTGGCCAGCTGGCGGATGTGAAGATCCGCTATCGCGACGAACCGGCGGCGGCAAAGCTCATGCCCCAGGAGGGTGGCGCGGTCGAGGTGAACTTCGACCATCCGGTGCGCGCTCTGGCGCCGGGGCAGGCCGCCGTCTTCATCGTCGGCGAGGAGATCCTCGGAGGCGGATGGATCGAAGGGCCACTCCCGTGACCGCGCGAAAGGCCCCGGACGCCGAGCTCGAGAAGCTCCTGGGGCACACGTTCTCCGACGAGGAACTCCTCGAGTGTGCCCTTACCCACCCCTCGTCTGCCTACGAGCGGGACGGCTCGCGTGGAAACGAACGCCTCGAATTCCTGGGCGATGCGGTGCTCGATCTGGTGGTGGCCCGGCTGCTCTACGAGGCGAACCCGGATTGGCGGGAAGGGGATCTCACCCGCGCGAGAGCGGCCATGGTCAACACGGAATCCCTGGCCACCCGGGCGCGAGAACTCGGGCTCGGCGAGTACATCCGCCTCGGGCGAACCGAACTCCAGTCCGGCGGTGCAGAGAAGAGCCGTGTTCTCGCCAATCTCCTGGAGGCGGTGATCGGCGGTCTCTACCTGGATGCGGGCATCGAGAAGGTCTTCAGTTTTACGAAACGGGCCTTCGCGGAACCCCTGGCTTCGGGACGTGCGGTGTTGGAGCAGGATCCGAAGACCCGCTTCCAGGAATGGGCCCACGCCGTTCTGCGGGAGACTCCGCGTTACGAGCCCCTCGCCGATAGTGGTGAAGAGCATTCCGAGGATCGCTTCCTGGTAGCGGCCCTCGTCGGCGAGGAGTGCTGGGGGGAAGGCAAGGGGCGAACGAAGCGGGCGGCGGAACGGGCGGCGGCGAGTGCCGCCCTGGATCGAGCCGCAGGGCGGGATGCCGCCGATGGCTGAACGACCTCATCGGTCTGGTGTGGTGGCCTTGCTAGGTCGCCCGAACGCAGGGAAGTCGACACTGCTGAACCGCCTGCTTGGTCAGAAGCTGGCGATCGTCACGTCCAAGCCCCAGACCACCCGCAGCCGAATTCTCGGCATTCTCACCCGCGATGATGCCCAGCTCTTGCTTCTCGATACACCGGGCTTCCACGAGAGCCCGAAAGCTCTGAACCGTCTCCTCAACGAAGTCGTCGATGAAGTGGCCGAAGATTGCGACGTCGCGGTGATCCTGGTCGAAGCCCGACGAGGTTGGGACGAGGGGCATGCGGCCCTTCTCGAACGCTTGAAGGCACGCAAAGCCGAGGTGGTCGTGGTGGCCACCCAATGCGATCTCGGCCCGCCGTCGGAACGCGTGCCCGCCGACTTCCAGATCTCCGCGAAGACGGGGGACGGCATCGAGGCGTTCGTCGAGGCGTTGGTAGGCCATCTTCCAGAAGGCCCCGCCTACTATGACGCCGAATCGGTGACGGATCGCTCCATGCGCTTCCTGGCGGCGGAACTGATCCGCGAGGCCGTGTTCGAAGCGCTCGAGCAGGAGCTGCCCTACGAGACGGCGGTCGAGATCGAAGCCTTCGATGAGAGCGACCCGACCTTGACCCGGATTCAGGCCACACTTCTCGTGGAGAAGAAATCCCAGAAGGGAATGGTGGTCGGGAAGGGCGGTCAGATGATCCGGCGGATCGGCACCGCAGCGCGTCATGCCCTGGCCGAAATGCTCGAAACCCGGGTCCATCTGGAGCTCTGGGTGAAGGTCGAGCCGCGCTGGACGAAACGGCCCAACCGCTTGAAATCCCTGGGATATCATTGACTAGGAGTCACGCGTCGCCAGACTATTGGCACATTTGACGCCACTCTCCCCCGTGGGTTAGGGTTGGCCCGTTTCGGCCGTGTTCCGTCCGGATCTCCCCCCGTTCTTGCACTGTAGGGTGCCCCCGGGGATGTGACGCCGGTGGCAGCGCGGACCCAACGTTCTGGGCCCGAGGCCCCGCTAGGAGCACCCGTTCATGTCCGCCAGCCAGCAACTCACCTACGCCGAGGTCCGCAAGCTCGTCCGCAGCCGAAAGATCGAGCACGTCGTCGTTCTGGGGGCCAACGGAACCATGGGCTACGGCAGTGGCGCCTTGTTCACCCAGGCCGTGCCCAAGGTCACCTTTCTTGCGCGTACCAAGGCCAAAGCCGAAGAAGGCCTGGGCGCAGCCGTCAAGCAGGTGCGCTCGCCCACCGTGGCCTCTCGGGTCGAGGTCGGCGACTACGACCATGAGTTCGACGGTGCCGTGGGCAGCGCGGACCTGATCTTCGAGGCCCTCACCGAGGACTTCGACGTCAAGAAGGCGATCTTCGACAAGGTGGAGAAGGTCCGCCGGGACGATTCGATCGTGGCCACCGTGACTTCCGGCCTCTCGATCAACGCGCTCTGCGAAGGCCGCGGTGATTCGTTCCGGAAGAACTTCATGGGCCTCCACTTCTTCAATCCGCCGAACGTGATCGTCGGGACGGAGCTGATCCCCGGCGACGATACGGATCCGGAGCTCGTCGATTTCATAGAGGCCTACTCCAGGGCTCGCCTCGGCCGCGAGATCATCCGCACGGCCGATACTCCGGCCTTCGCCGGTAATCGGGTGGGCTTCAAGGTGCTCAACGAGGCCGCGCAGTTGGCGGAAGAGCACGGTCCGGTGCTCATCGATCGGCTCATCGGGCCGTACACCGGCCGCGCGATGACTCCGCTCGCGACCATCGATCTGGTCGGCTGGGACATCCACCGGGCGATCGTCGACAACGTCTACGAGAAGACCCGGGACGAGGCCCACGAGACGAACAAGCTGCCTGCGTTCATGGACAAGCTCATGGAGCGCGGTGTGCTCGGCAACAAGACCGGCCGCGGCTTCTTCTGGAAGGAGGACAAGGTTCGCCACGTCCTCGATCCCGTGAGCGGTGACTACAAGCCGGAGGCGGAGGTCAAGCTGCCGAACCTCTCGTACATCGACGATGTCTCGGCCATGTATTCCCAGGGGCGTTACGAAGAAGGTGTCCAGATCTTCCTGGATGCCGAAGGCGAGTACGCCGCGCTCGCTCGCAAGGTGATCGCCGGCTACATCAGCTACGCCTTCCATCGGGTCGGCGAGGTGACCGCAACGATCAACGGTGTCGACCGGATCATGGGCATGGGCTTCAACTGGGCGCCGCCCTCGGTGCTCGTCGATACCATGGGCAAGCAGGCCGCGGTCGACATGATCGCCAACGCCGGGTTGCCGGTGCCGAAGATCCTGGAGGAAGCGGCGCGCAGCGGCTCCCCGGAGCGGTTCTTCCAGCATAACCACATCAATCCCGGACGATTCTTCGTCGCCAGCTAGGCGCGAGCAGGAGGTTTCCATGGCAGCGGGTTCCGAAGTCTATGTGATTGGCGGCTACCAGACCGATTTCGGTCGGAATTGGACCAAGGAGAACAAACACTTCTCTGCGCTGATGCGTGAGTCCGTTCTGGGCGCACTGGAACGCACGGAAATCGCTCCGGAAGAGATCGAGAGCGCTCACGTCGGCAACTTCGCCGCAGGGCTCTACTGTATGCAGGGCCACCTCGGCGCGTTCTTCACCGAGGTCCATCCGGCCTTCAGCGGCCTTCCGACCGGGCGCCACGAGGCCGCCTGCGCATCGGGCAGCATCGCGCTGCTCGCCGCTGCAGCCGAGATCGAAGCGGGGCGCTACGACCTCCAGGCCGTCGTCGGCATCGAGCAGATGAAGACGGTCAGCGCGGCCGAAGGCGGAGCCTATCTGGGAACCGCCGCCTGGTACGAGGACGAGGCGAAGGGCATCGAATTCCCGTTCCCGAAGCTCTTCGGACGGCTCGGCGATGAGTACGACAAGCGCTACGGGCTGAAGGATGAGCACCTGGCCGAGATCAGCCGGCTGAACTACGACAACGCCAAGCTCAACCCGAACGCACAGACGCGCACCTGGTACATGAACAAGGAGCACGCTCTCTGCCGCACCGATGACAACGCGTCGGTCGGTGGACGCATCCGGATTGCGGACTGCTCCCAGGTGACCGACGGCGCCGTCTGCATGTTCCTGGCTTCCCGCGAGTACGCGGAGAAATACGCCAAGGGCATGGGCAAGAAGCTCGAGGACATCCCGCGCATCAAGGGCTGGGGCCACAACACCGCCCGCCTGCGTTTCGACGACAAGGTCGCCGAGAGCGCCGGCGATCGATACGTGCTGCCCCACGTTCGCAGCACGATCACCAGCGCGATGGAGCGTGCCGGGGTTCCGGACGTCAGCGGGATCGACGCCATCGAGACCCACGATTGCTTCACGACCTCCGAGTACATGGCGATCGACCACTTCGGGATCACCGAGCCGGGCGAGAGCTGGAAGGCCGTCGAGGCCGGCTGGCTCGAGATCGACGGCAAGATTCCGATCAACCCGAGCGGCGGCCTGATTGGCGCCGGGCACCCGGTGGGTGCCACGGGCGTCCGCCAGCTTCTCGATGCCACCCTCCAGGTGACGGATGCGGCCGGCGACTATCAGGTCGAGGGCGCGAAGAACATCCAGACCCTCAACATCGGCGGCAGCGGGACGACGAGCGTCAGCTTCATCGTCGGCGTCTAGGGCGCCAACCCCTGCAGGTCCGGATCCACGAGGTCGGGGCGCGTGACGGGCTCCAGAATGAGCCCGGCACGTTGGCCACGGCCGCGAAGTTGGAGTTGTTGGCCCGGCTGGCGGAGGCCGGGCTCACGTCGATCGAGGTCACTTCCTTCGTGTCCCCGAAGTGGATTCCGCAACTCGCGGATGCAGACGAGGTCGTTGCCGGGCTCGTCCGGAGACCGGGCGTCCGTTACTCGGCGCTGGTTCCCAACGCCAGTGGCTTCGAACGCTTCCAGGGGACCGCGCTGGATGACGCTGCCTTTTTCGTCTCCGCGAGCGAGACCCACAACCGCAAGAACGTGAACCGGGGGGTCGAGGAGCACCTGGAGCGCTTCAAGCCGGTCGCAGAACAGATCCTCGCGTCCGGTGCGGGCCTGCGCTGCTACGTCAGCACGGTTTGTGGATGTCCCTACGAGGGAGACGTCGCGGCCGAGGCGGTGGTCGAACTGGTTCGGCGGCTCGATGCGATGGGTGCCGAGGAGATCTCCCTGGGAGATACGATCGGAATCGGCACGCCCGATCAGGTGCGGCGGGTGATCCGAGCCGTGCGTGAGGTCGTGCCCCTCGAGCGAATCGCGCTCCATCCCCACGATACCTACGGCCGGGCCCTCGCCAACCTGCAGGCCGGGCTCGAAGAAGGCATCCGCATCTTCGATACGTCGTTAGGTGGCCTCGGTGGGTGCCCCTACGCCCCGGGAGCCTCGGGGAATGTCGCAACCGAGGACGTGGTCGATCTCCTCGAGCGCGAAGGCATCGACACCGGGATCGACCTTCGAGCGCTGGTCGAAGCCACGAGTTGGATCGAGGAGCAACTCGGGCGCCCGTTGCCCGGTCGCGTGTTTCGGGCGCTCGGCGGCGGGCGGGCGGAGAAGAGCTAGACAGCGGGCAAGTGCGGCCAACCGTCAGCGCTTCTCCAGGACGTTGCGCAGATGCTGCAGGCGCAGGGAGCTGAGCGGGTTGTGCGTGAGCGTGCGCGCGATGTGCAGCACCGCCAGCCGGTCTTCTCGCCGAGGGTGGGAGAAGAGTTCGGGGTAGGCATCGCGCAGCCAGTCGGGTACTTCGCGGTAGTCCTCAGCCCGCGCGAGGGCCGCGTACTCGTCGGAAACGAAGAGCGCGGGGTGGTCGCATACCGAGAGCAGGATCTCCAGGTCGACTTCGAGCCAAGAGCGGCGCGACCATTCGAGATCCAACAGCCACACGTCGGTGCCATCCCAGAGCACGTTCTCCAGGTGCGGGTCACCGTGGACGAGCCCCCGCCCGCGGTCGTCGAAGGCTGGCCAGCGGTCTACCAGAAACGCTTCGATCTCTTCGGCAAAGCCAGCATCCAGGGGAGCGGTGCTGGCGGCGCGCCGCAGCAGATCCAGCAAGCGGTCGAGGGGAAGCACATGCGGGGGCGATAGATCGCGATCGCCGGGAAGGTGAGGCGCTCGGGTCTGGTGCAGCGCCCGCAGCGCTGAGACGAGGGCGCGAATCGCTCGCTTGCGCTCCTCGGCAGTCAACTCCAGCCAGGCGCGAGCCAGTTGGGCACCCGCGACCCGCTTCGTCACGATCCACTCGATCTCTCCGTCGTTCCCATGGGTCAACACGCCGGGGTATCGAGCCTCCGGAGCCAGGGCTTCGGCGATCTGGGCCTCACGAGCCAGCCGGCCAAGATCGCCGCGCCAGTTCACCCGCAACACAAAACCGGGCCCGAGCCAGGCATCGTTGGCCATGCTCGAGGCGGGTTCGAGCGGGGTATCGGGCTCCATGCCTGCGCCCACGAGGGCGCGCTTGGCCAGGGCAGCAGGATTTCGCAACACAGGCTCAAACTAGGCGTTTCCGGGCATCTGGTGGACGAGCCGAAGCAGGGCAGGAGAGGGCGTGGCGGGGTTGGTGACTCTGAGTCCTTTGCTAAGGTTGCCATCTAACGTTAACTGGCAAATCTACCGATGGATCTTCGATGACCCAAGCACCCCAATTCTCGATCGGCTCCGTGTGCCGCTCGACCGGCCTCTCAGCCCGCACGGTTCGGTACTGGGAGGAACTCGGCTTGCTCCCGGGTGTCCGGCGCCGGGAAGGGGCTCGCCGCGTGTATGGCGAGGATGAGATCGAGCGTCTCCATTTCATCCAGCGGCTCAAGACACTGGGGCTCTCGCTCGCGGAAATCGGTGAGCTGAACGCGGTCTACGCCATCGACGGTTCCACCCGCGCCATGCTGGAGCACCTCGATGAACTCCTCGGCCGACACCTCGCCGGGCTCGCCCAGCGCATCGAGGAGCTGAGTGGCTTGCGAGACGACATCCAGAAGTACCAGGATCATGTCGAAGCCCGCGTTGGCGCGTTGGCCCAGGAGAGAGCGGAATGAACGCGAGCGCGGAAGTGACACCGATCCACCCCGGTCCGGAGCGGGTGCGCGTCGTAACTGCAGCGTCGCTCTTCGATGGGCATGATGCGGCGATCAACATCATGCGCCGCATCCTGCAATCGCAGGGCGCGGAGGTCATCCATCTAGGGCACGACCGATCGGTCGCGGACATCGTGGAAGCGGCGGTCGAGGAAGATGCCCACGCCATCGCGATCTCGTCCTATCAGGGTGGCCACGTGGAGTTCTTCCGCTACCTGGTCGACGAGCTGACGGCGCGTGGTGCTGGACACATCCGCGTGTATGGCGGGGGTGGCGGGACGATCGTTCCCGACGAGATCGCCGAGCTTCACGCCCATGGAGTCGCGCGGATCTTCAGCCCCGAAGATGGTCGCACCCTCGGCTTGGAGGGAATGATACGCTGCATCGTCGACGAGTGCCTGGCGCTGCCCGCGCCGCAGCTGGGCGACGCTCTCGCTGGGCTTTCAGCGGATCGATCCGGCCATGTCGCCCGGGTGATTTCATGGCTGGAGGCATCGACCGACGGTGCTTCGCTGAAGGCGTTGCGAACGGAGCTCGGGACCCGACGTTCCGGCTCCGCCGCACCCGTGGTGGGCTTCACCGGTACGGGAGGCGCCGGCAAATCGAGCGTCGTGGACGAGTTGGTGAGGCGCTTCCGGTTGGACTTCCCGGAGCTGCAAATCGGCCTCTTGTTGGTGGATCCATCGCGTCGGCGCACAGGAGGTGCGCTGCTCGGCGATCGGATCCGCATGAACGCCATCGCGGGCGAAGGCATCTACGTGCGCTCCATGGCGACACGCCAGGCTCACCTCGCGCTCTCCCAGGCCATTCGGGATGCGGTTCTGGTGCTGCAGGCGGCAGATTTCGACCTCGTCCTGGTCGAGACGGCGGGCATTGGCCAGAGCGACTCGGAAATCGTCGACCTGGCGGATACGTCGGTCTACGTCATGACACCGGAATACGGCGCACCTTCCCAGCTCGAGAAGATCGACATGCTGGAACTGGCCGACCTGATCGTGCTCAACAAGGCCGATCGACGCGGCGCACTCGATGCGCTGCGTGACGTGCGCAAACAATGGCGTCGCAATCACACGGCCTTCGAAGCGGAGGACGAGGCGATTCCCGTGGTCGCCTCGACGGCGAGCCAATGGGACGACCCGGGGATCGACAAGATCTACGCGTTGTTGCGCGAGAAGCTGGTGGAGGAAGGCAACACCGCGTTCTCCGCAGGGGGCCAACACGAAGCGCCGGGTGCTGCGGTGCCGCCGCCGTTGATCCCTTCGGGCCGGGAGCGCTACCTGGAAGAGATCGCCGCCTCCGTGCGGGGCTACCGAGAGCAGACCGAAGCGCTCGCCCAGGTGGCCCGGACCACGCGCGCCCTCGACCTCGCCCACGACGCGCTCCCGGAGCAGGCCGCCGACGCTCGCGCTGCAGTGGCGTCGGAACAAGCGACCCGTAGCGAAGCCCTCGATCCGGCACTTCGGGCGGCCCTCGAGGCCTGGCCCGAAACGCGCGCACGTTACGAGGCCGCCGAGCAATCCTACGAGGTGCGCGGTCGCGCGATCCACGTCGAGAACCGGGCCGAGACCCTTTCCGGCACGCAACTCCCGCGCGTGGCCGTACCGCGTACCGAGGATTGGGGAGAGCTGGCTCGCTACCTGCGCCAGGAGAACCTGCCTGGGCATTTCCCCTTCACCGCGGGGGTGTTCCCGTTCAAACGAGCTGAAGAGGATCCGGCGCGAATGTTCGCAGGGGAGGGCGGCCCCGAGCGTACGAACCGACGTTTCCATCTCGTCTCCGCCGGGCAGCCCGCCACACGCCTCTCCACGGCGTTCGACAGCGTCACGCTCTACGGTCGCGATCCGGCCGAACGCCTGGACGTCTACGGCAAGGTGGGTACCAGCGGCGTTTCCGTCTGCACGCTCGACGACGCCAAGCGCCTCTACTCGGGTTTCGATCTCTGCGATCCGACGACGTCGGTTTCGATGACGATCAACGGCCCGGCGCCGATGGTCCTGGCGCTCTTCTTGAACGCCGCCATCGATCAAGGCGTCGAGAAGCATCTGCGCGAGACGGGCGAACTCGAAGCGGTGCGTGCGAGGCTGGGCGGCGACGAGCCGCCGACCTACCGCGCCGAGCTTCCCCCGGGCCACGACGGCCTGGGCCTGGGACTGCTCGGGATCTCGGGGGCCGATGCCGTCGATCCGGAGACCTATGCCCGCATTCGTTCCGAAGTCCTGACCCGGGTCCGAGGCACGGTCCAGGCGGACATCCTGAAAGAAGACCAGGCCCAGAACACCTGCATCTTCTCCACCGCATTCGCGCTCAAGGTGATGGGCGATATCCAGGCGTTCTTCATCGCCGAGAAGATCCGGAACTTCTATTCGGTCTCGATCTCCGGCTACCACATCGCCGAGGCCGGAGCGAACCCGATCACCCAACTCGCTTTCACGTTGGCCAACGGCTTCACCTACGTCGAGGCCTACCGCGCGCGCGGGATGGACGTGGATGAGTTCGCCTCGAACTTCAGCTTCTTCTTCAGCAATGGTCTCGATGCCGAGTACAACGTGATCGGACGGGTCGCCCGGCGCATCTGGGCGGTCGCGATGCGCGATCTCTACGGGGTCTCGGAACGAAGCCAGAAACTCAAGTATCACATCCAGACGTCCGGTCGATCGCTCCACGCCCAGGAGATGGCGTTCAACGATATTCGCACCACGCTTCAGGCTCTCACCGCGATCCAGGACCATTGCAACAGCCTTCACACCAATGCCTACGATGAGGCCGTCACCACGCCCACGCCGGAGTCCGTTCGCCGGGCCCTCGCAATCCAGCTGGTGATCAACCGCGAGCTCGGCGTCGCCAAGAACGAGAACGCCTTGCAAGGCTCCTACCTCACCGAGTGGCTGACCGAAGCCGTGGAAGAGGCCGTGCTCCAGGAATTCGAGCGCCTCTCCCAGCGCGGGGGTGTGCTGGGCGCCATGGAGACGCACTACCAGCGCGGCAAGATCCAGGACGAAAGCATGCACTACGAATCCCTGAAGCACTCGGGCGAGCTGCCGATCGTCGGCGTCAACACCTTCGTCAACCCGGAATCCGAGGAGGCCGGCGAACCGATGGCCCTGATGCGCGCCAGCGAGCAGGAGAAACTCGACCAGATCGGAGGCCTGGCAGCTTTTCATGCGCAACACCAGGCCGAATGCGGCCCGGCGTTGGCGCGGCTTCAAGAAACGGCTCGGAGCGGTGGAAACCTGTTCGAGGAACTGATGGAGACGGTCAAGGTTGCCAGCCTGGGCCAGATCTCCGAGGCCCTGTTCCTGGTGGGAGGGCGCTATCGGCGCTCCATGTGACAGGGGCTAAGGTCTGGCCGCTCGGGCCGGAGACCCCTCGGGGCTCCAAGCTCGACAGGCGGAAGGAGCGGACATGAGTGATCGCAAGCAGTGGGAAGAGACAGCGGCGAAGGAGTTGCGTGGCCGCGCGTTGGAGGAACTCGTCTGGACGAGTCCGGATGGCCTGCGTGTGAAGCCCCTCTACACGGCAGCGGATCTCGAGGGGCTCGAGCACGTCGACACGATGCCGGGCTTCTTTCCGTTCCTGCGCGGCCCGCGTGCGACGATGTACGCGAACCGGCCCTGGACCCTTCGCCAATATGCGGGCTTCTCGACCGCCGAGGATTCGAACGCTTTCTACAAGGCCAACCTGGCCGCGGGCCAGCAAGGGCTTTCGGTGGCCTTCGATCTCGCCACCCATCGTGGGTACGACTCAGACCATCCGCGGGTCACCGGTGATGTGGGCAAGGCGGGCGTGGCCGTCGATTCGGTCGAGGATATGAAGATCCTCTTCGACGAGATCCCGCTCGATCAGGTGACCGTCTCGATGACGATGAATGGAGCCGTTCTTCCCGTGCTCGCGTGCTTCATCGTGGCGGGTGAGGAGCAGGACGTTCCCGCCGAGAAGCTCGCAGGAACCATCCAGAACGACATCCTCAAAGAGTTCATGGTTCGCAATACGTACATCTATCCGCCCGAGCCGAGCATGCGCATCGTGGCCGACATCATCGAGTACACGGCCCAGCAGATGCCGAAATTCAACTCGATCTCGATCAGCGGCTACCACATGCAGGAAGCCGGCTCGACGACCGTGCAGGAACTCGCGTTCACCATCGCGGATGGCCTGGACTACGTGCGGGCCGCGCTATCGAAGGGCCTGGATGTGGATGCCTTCGCTGGGCGCCTCTCGTTCTTCTGGTGCATCGGCATGAACTTCTACCTCGAAATCGCCAAGATGCGTGCCGCCCGTCGGATCTGGGCCGAGCGCATGCAAGCGGAGTTCTCCCCCAAGAAGGCCCGCTCGATGATGCTGCGCACCCATTGCCAGACTTCGGGTGCGAGCCTCACGGAGCAGGATCCGATGAACAACGTGATCCGCACGACGATCGAGGCGATGGCCGCGGTCTTTGGAGGAACCCAATCCCTTCACACGAATGGTTACGACGAGGCGGTGAGCCTACCGACGGATACGGCGGCCCGGGTGGCGCGCAACACCCAGCTCATCCTGCAGGAAGAATCCGGCATTCCGGCCGTGGTCGATCCCTGGGGCGGCTCGTACTTCATGGAATCACTCACCGAGAGCGTGTATCGCGCTGCCAACGAGTTGATCGACGAGGTCGAAGCCCTCGGCGGCATGACGAGGGCGATCGTCGCGGGCATGCCGAAGCTGCGAATCGAGGAAGCGGCCACCCGCCGGCAGGCCCGCGTCGATAGCGGTGAGGACGTCATCGTCGGCGTGAACAAATATCGGTTGGACGAGGAAGACCAGCTCGATGTCCGCGACATCGACAACACGGCGGTACGCCTCTCCCAGATCAAGCGGTTGGAGGAGGTCCGCGCCAGCCGGGACGGAGCGGCGGTGGAGAAGAAGCTCGCCCATCTGTCGAAACTGGCGGAGACTGGCGAGGGCAACCTGCTCGAGGCTGCGGTGGATGCGGCGCGCTCGCGCGCAACGGTCGGTGAGATTTCTGAAGCCCTCGAAGAACACTACACGCGATATCGCGCGGAGATCCGCTCTGTGTCTGGCGTCTACGGTGGGGTCTATCAAGGTGACGAAGATTTCGATGGCATCTGCCGCGATGTCGAGGCCTTCGCCAAGGAGGAAGGCCGTCGCCCGCGCATGCTGGTCGTGAAGCTCGGCCAGGATGGCCATGATCGAGGCCTCAAGGTCATTGCCACGGCCTTCGCGGATATCGGCTTCGACGTCGATGTCGGCCCGCTCTTCCAGACTCCCGAAGAAGCCGCTCAGCAGGCGCTGGATGCGGATGTGCATGTCGTGGGCGTCTCGAGCCAGGCCGCCGGGCACAAGACGCTCGTGCCAGCGCTGATCGAAGCCCTGGCGGCCAAGGGCGTGGCGGATATCGCCGTGGTCGTGGGCGGCATCATCCCGCCCCAGGACTACGCTTTCCTCGAGGAAAAAGGTGTCGCGGGGATCTTCGGCCCCGGCACGCCGATTCCGAAGGCCGCTCGGGACGTCCTTCAGGTCGTCAGGAAACGCCGGAAGTGAACGAGGCCGAGCAGCACGCCGCCGCCATCCGCGGGGGCGACCGCCGCAGCCTGGCTCGGGCCATCACCTGGATCGAGAGCACGCGCCCCGAACACCAGGCCCTGGCCCAGGGCATCCTGGAGGCGTTGGTCGCCGAGACGGGCCGCGCCATTCGGGTGGGGCTCACCGGCCCGCCCGGTGTCGGCAAGAGCACGTTCATCGAGAGCTTCGGTCTGCACCTGCTCTCGCTGGGCCATCGCGTGGCTGTGCTGGCCGTGGACCCTTCGAGCCCGGTCACAGGCGGGAGCATTCTCGGCGACAAGACCCGCATGGAACAGCTTGCCCAGGACGAGCGCGCGTTCATCCGTCCGTCGCCTTCCGGCGGTGCCCTCGGAGGTGTGGCCCATCGTACCCGTGAAGTCCTGTTGCTATGCGAGGCGGCTGGTTTCGATGTCGTGATCGTCGAGACCGTGGGGATCGGCCAATCCGAGTTCGCCGTGCGCTCGCTCGTCGATACGTTCCTGGTGATGCTCCAGCCGGGCTCCGGCGACGAGCTGCAGGGCATCAAGAAGGGCGTGCTGGAGCTGGCCGACGCATTGGTCGTGAACAAGGCGGATGGTGAGCAGAAGGCGATCGCCGAGCGCACCCGGGGCCAGCACGAGGGCGCGCTCTCGCTCCTCCGCCCGACGACGAGCGGTTGGAAGCCCCGCGTCCTCTCCGTCAGCTCCCTCGAGGGGGTCGGCCTGCCCGAGGTCTGGGAGACGGTCGAGGCCCACCGGGAGGCGCTCCAGGCCAGCGGAGAGCTGGAGGTGAGGCGCCGAGCCCAGGCCAGCGAGTGGATGTGGAGGCTGGTGGACGAGGGCCTCAGTCAGGCCTTCCGAGCCCATCCGGCGGTCGCCGACCAGATCGCCCGCTGGGAGGCCGACGTGGAAGCCCAGCGAGCAACCCCCGCAGCCGCCGCCCGGGCGCTTCTAGAGGCCTTTCGGCGCTCCTGAGGCCCCTCGGCCCCTGTCTGCAGGCCGGCGCCGAAACCGGCTCTCCCTTTCGAGCCCTTCATTTGCGGGTCCTACCTGCCGATGAAACGAGAGTCACGGGCTTCTGCCCGATGGGGTGTGACAGATGGTGCAGATCAACATGGCCGGCCGAGAGATCGTGCTGAAGCTCGTGTACTACGGGCCGGCGCTTTCGGGGAAGACCACGAACCTGCAGAAGCTCCACGAGCTTCTCGATCCGAGCACCCGCGGCAAGATGGTCACCCTCGATACCGCCGATGACCGCACGCTCTACTTCGATTTCCTGCCGGTCTCGTTCGGCACCCAGGCGGGCTTCATGATGAAGCTGAAGCTCTTCACGGTACCGGGTCAGGTGATGCACAAATCGACCCGCAAGGTCGTCCTCGCAGGGGCCGACGGCGTGGTCTTCGTCGCCGATTCCCAGCGTTCCTCCGCCAGTGCCAACGCCTACAGCTGGCGCGACATGGAAGCGAACCTCAAATCGAATGGCATCGATTTCGACGCCATTCCGAAGGTCGTGCAGTTCAACAAGCGCGACCTGCCCGACGTGAAACCCCTCGAAGAAGTTCGCAAAGCCTGGGGCGACATCCCGACCTATCCGGCTGTAGCCATGCGAGGCGAGGGTGTCATCGAAACCTTCCGCGAGCTGCTGCGAAAGGTCTACCGCTTCCTCGACGCCCGCCACGACTTCCAGGAGAAGTTCGCCGTATCCGAGGACGACTTCCTCAAGGGCGTACTGAAGAATCTGACCAGCTGAGCGGCCCGGGCAGGCCCGCGCACTCTACCCGAAACTCCTTTGGGTTCGAGGACTTGCGGTAGCTCGAAAATTGACACCGGTGTCAACTGCTGGTAGCGTGGCCTGCAACCCAGCGCCCGACGGAACTGCACTAGAGTCCGTACGGAGAACACCGATGAGAGACCCCCGTCCGCAGTCCACCGGCGGCGACCGCCGGCCCCAAGACACGGCGGCGACCGCCGGCCCCGGGCCCGATTCACCCTTGACCGATGCGAGTAGCCCCGTCGTCACCGTCACCGACGCGATCGATGAGATCCGCGCGGGGCGCATGGTCATCCTCGTGGATGACGAGGATCGGGAGAACGAGGGCGATCTGTGCATGGCCGCCGAAGCGGTCACACCCGAGGCCATCAACTTCATGGCCACCTACGGCCGGGGCCTGATCTGCCTGCCGATGACCGAGCATCAGCTCGATCGGATCAACCTGACGATGATGGTGCCGGATGCCGAGAACTCCTCCGGCTTCGGCACCGCCTTCACGATCTCGATCGAGGCCCGTGAAGGCGTGACGACCGGCATCTCGGCATTCGATCGGGCGCATACGATCTCGACGGCGATTGCCGAGGACGCTCGGCCCCGGGATATCGTGCGCCCGGGCCACATCTTCCCGCTGCGCGCCCGCGAAGGAGGCGTGCTGCGCCGCGCCGGGCAAACCGAAGGCTCCGTCGATCTGGCTCGCCTGGCCGGGATGAAACCCGCCGGCGTGATCTGCGAGATCATGAACGACGACGGCACGATGGCGCGCATGCCGGATCTCATGAACTTTGCGCGCACGCATCAGCTGAAGATCGTCACCGTGGCCGACCTGATCGAGTACCGACTGCGCCACGAGAAGCTGGTTCGGCCTGCCGGGGAGTGCACGCTGCCGACCGCCAGCGGCGGCGATTTCCGGGCAATCGTCTACGAGAACGACATCGATCACGTCGACCACATCGCGTTGGTGAAGGGCGAGATCCACGAGGAGGACGAGGTCCTCGTCAGGGTCCACAGCGAATGCCTGACGGGGGATGCCTTCGGCTCCTTGCGCTGCGATTGCGGCGAGCAACTCGACGCGGCGATGAAGATGATCGAGAACGAAGGCAAGGGCGTCGTTCTCTACATGCGTCAGGAAGGCCGCGGGATCGGTCTGAAGAACAAGATCAAGGCCTACGGTCTCCAGGATTCGGAAGGTCTCGATACGGTCGAGGCCAACGAGCGCCTCGGGTTCGCGGCCGATCTCCGCGACTACGGCGTTGGCGCCCAGGTTCTCTACGACCTGGGTGTTCGCCGGATGCGCATCATTACCAACAACCCGGGCAAACGCGCCGGCATCGAGGGTTACCGGCTCACGATCGTCGAACGGGTGCCCCTCGAGATCGAGCCCAACGAGAAGAACTTCGCGTATCTGCGTACGAAGAAGGAAAAGCTCGGGCACGTCTTGCACCTGATGAGCTGAGAGGAACCGAATGTTCGAATCCCCCGAGGATGTGATCGAGCAGCTCGACGCCCAGGACTACATCTGCGACAAGAACATCGCGACCGTGGTCTTCCTGGCGACGAAGCTGGACAAACCCGTACTGGTCGAAGGGCCCGCGGGTGTTGGCAAGACAGAACTTGCGAAGGTCGTATCGGCTGCCACCGGGCGCCCGATGATCCGGCTTCAGTGCTACGAGGGCCTCGATGAGGCCAAGGCGCTCTACGAGTGGGAATACTCGAAGCAGCTCCTCTACACGCAGATCCTGAAAGAGAAGTTCGCCGAGGCCATGGCTGGGGCCACCACGGTGAAGGATGCCGCTGAGCGGGTCGGCCGGGAGGACAGCGTGTTCTTCTCGGAGCGGTTCATCGTTCCGCGGCCGCTGCTGCGAGCGATCCGCGCCGAGCAGCCGACGCTTCTGCTGATCGATGAGGTCGACAAGAGCGATCCGGAGTTCGAGGCCTTCCTGCTCGAAATCCTCTCGGATTTTCAGGTGACCGTGCCGGAAGTGGGAACCCTCGACGCCGTTCACAAGCCCATCGTCTTCCTCACCTCCAACGATGCCCGAGAGATGAGCGACGCCCTGAAGCGCCGCTGTCTGCACCTCTACATCGATTTCCCGGGCGAAGAGCTCGAAGTGCGGATCCTCAACAAGAAGATCGAGGGCGTCGAGCAGCGCCTGGCCGAGGAGCTGGTCGGCGTGATGCAGCGCCTGCGCAAGCTGGATCTCAAGAAGACGCCGTCCATCAGCGAGACCCTCGATTGGGCCAGGGCACTGCTGGCCCTGAACGCCAGTGAACTCGACGAAGATGTCGTGCGAGACACCTTGAACGTCATCCTGAAGTACGAGGGCGACATCAAGAAGACCCAGGCAGAGCTTGGCCGGCTGATCACCCGCAAGGTGGAAGAGGGCGACTCGGCCAAAGCGAGCGGCGAGGCCAAGGCTCCCGAGGAGGCGAAGCCGGCCAAGAAGGGCGTGCTCCACTAGATGCAGCAGAAGATCGTCGATTTCACGAACCTGCTGCGCAAGAGTGGGATCCGCGTCTCGGTTGCGGAATCGATCGATGCCTTCACCGCCCTCGACGAGCTCTCGCTCGCGGATCGGGAGGTCTTCAAGGACGCCCTGCGCACCACGATGGTGAAGCGCTCCGAGGACATCGCCACCTTCGATCAGATGTTCGACCTCTACTGGTCGGCCTTCTATGACGGGCTGCGGGATTCGTTCGACAAGGCCTCCGGCGACATGGAAGGCGATTTCGATCTCGACCAGATGATGCAGGCTCTCCAGGAGGGCATGCAGAACATGGGGGGAGACCAGGAACTGGATCTCTCCGAGCTCGCAAAGGCGCTGTTGACTCAGGATCTGGACAAGCTCGAGCAGTTGATTCGGGACGCGGCCGAGAACGCCGGCGTCGAGCGGATCGAGAACATGCTCCAGCTGGGCTTCTTCACCCGGCGCACCATGGAGCAGATGGATGCAGAAGGCGCCGGGGATCAGCTTCGGAGCCTGGCCCAGCAGCTTCGCGAAGCGGGCATGGGCGACGCGGAAGCGGACGCCCTCCTCGAGCTGATCGACAAGTTCCTGGAGGCGCTTCGCAAGAGCGTTCGGAACTACACCGAGCGTCAGCTGCAACAGCAGAACTTCGATTACATGGAGAAGTTCCGCCGCGAGAGCCTGCTCGAGAAGAGCTTCTACAACCTCACCGAGGACGAAATCAAGAAGATGCGCGAGGTGGTCGTCCGCCTGGCCCAACGCATCAAGAATGTCCTCTCGATTCGCAAGCGCCGGCTCAAGAAGGGCAAGCTCGACCTGCATACGATGTTGCGCCGCAACATGGCCCACGGCGGCGTGCCCTTCGACCTGATCTTCAAGCAGCGCAGGAAGGAGCGACCGAAGCTCGTGATCCTCTGCGATGTGTCGAGTTCGGTGGCGAACGTCTCGCGGTTCATGCTGCAGTTCGTCTACAGCCTGCAGGAGTGCTTCACGAAGATCCGGGCGTTCGTATTCGTCTCGGAACTGGGTGAGGTGACCCCGATCTTCAAGGACAAGGACATCAACGATGCCATCGAGAAGGCGCTCGATGGGGGTGACGTGATCAATGTCTACACGCGCTCCAACTTCGGCTTCGCCTTCCATCACTTCTGGCAGAACTTCCTGTCGTCGATCGACAACAAGACCACCGTTCTCATCCTCGGTGACGCTCGGAACAACTACAACGACCCACGGGCCTGGTGCCTGCGCGAGATGCACAACAAGGCCAAGGACGTGGTCTGGCTCAACCCCGAGAGCCCCTCGGCCTGGGGTTTCGGCGATAGCGTGATGGACAAATACCTGCCCTACACGGATGTCGCAGAGGAATGCCGCAACTTGAAGCAGCTCTCTCGGGTCGTCGACCGGTTGGTGCTCTAGGTCAGCAGGTGCGGAAGTTCCTGGCGAGCGCATTCACACTGATCCTCCTGGGGCTGCTGGCGGCGTTCGCATGGTTGCCGGGATGGCTCGACCAGTTCATCAACCGGGTCGAAATGGAAGCGCCTTTCGAGGGCAGCGCCCACGCCCAGGCCCTGCTCGGTGCATTTGGCGCGATCGACCTGCACGCCGATCCGCTGCTTTGGGATCGCGATCTCGGCGAGCGGCATCGCCACGGGCAGGTCGATCTGCCGCGCCTCGTCGAAGGCAAGGTCGCAGTCCAGGTGTTCGGGATCGTCACGCAGACGCCCATGGGGATGAACTTCGAGCGAACTCCGGCGGACGATCCGGACATGATCACCTTGTTGGCGGTTCTGCAACGCTGGCCGACGTCGACCTGGACGAGTCGTCGCGCCCGCGCCGAGCACCAGGCGGAAGAGCTCGCGGCCCTGGCGGAGCATTCCGAGGGCCGGCTTCGCATGCTCCGCACTCGGGGAGATCTTGAAGAGGTGATCCAGGCCCGGGCCCGCGGCGAGAGCGTGGTCGGCGGGCTCCTGGGGCTCGAAGGCATGCACGCCCTCGATGGCGAGCTGGAGGCGGTGGACGCGCTCTTCGCGGCGGGGGTGCGCATGATGGCGCCCACGCACTTCTTTGATAACCGCATTGCCGGCTCCTCTGCCGGCGTCGAGAAATACGGGCTGACCGACCTCGGCCGTGCCGCGCTCCGCCGGGCTCAGGAGCTGGGCATCGTGATCGATGTGGCCCACGCCTCGCCCGCCACGATCGACGGCATGCTGGAAATCGTCGATGCGCCCATGGTGGCCTCCCACACCGGCGTCCAGGCGACCTGCCCAGGCCCCCGAAACCTCTCGGATGACCACGTTCGAGCCATCGCCGAGAAGGGTGGAGTGATTGGCATCGGCTACTTCGCAGGCGCCGTCTGTGGCACCTCGCCTGAGCACATCGCTCGCGCCATGGCTCACGTCCGCAAGCTCGCCGGCGCCGATCACGTGGCCCTGGGCTCGGATTTCGACGGAGCCGTGGCGACGGATTTCGACACCACAGGGCTCCCGCTCGTCATCGATGCGCTCCTCGCCGAGGGCTTCACCGACGACGAGATCCGGCGCACCCTCAGTGCGAATGCGCTTCGGGTGTTCCGGGAGGTCCTGCCGAACTGAAAAGCCCCGCCAAGCAGAGCCTGGCGGGGCTTCGGTCAGGGCGGAGAGACGGTGGATAGATGATGGGGGGTGAGAGGTTGGACATTTCGGTGAGAAATGCCATATCCACCGCCGCTCCATGAACCTGGTAGAACGGTTGCCCCGAGTATGTGCCAGCCGCGTTGCCATTGTCAAACATCATTTTGCGCGGACGGGAACAACCTGCAGAACGATGAGTCAGGACAGAAGTTTGAGCGCTGATCCCAAAGTGTTACTTCAGGTTTTGCCTGGGATTTCGCCCACTTTGACGCTTCTGCGGGCTCTCGGGTAGGCTGCGGCGATGCCGCGTCGGTTCCACATCCGCACCTACGGCTGCCAGATGAACGTCCACGATTCGGACAAGCTGACGAACCTCCTGCTTCACGCGGGTTGGGCCCAGGCGGAATCAGACGGGTCCTGTGAGCTGCTGGTCATCAATACCTGCTCCATCCGCGAGAAGGCCGAGAACAAGCTCTACAGCGATCTCGGTGTCCTGCGGGAATGGAAGGACGAGGTGCCCGGGCGGGCCCTGGGCGTGGGCGGCTGCGTGGCTCAGCAGGAAGGCGATGCCATCTTGCGCCGCTTCGGACACCTGGATTTCGTGTTCGGCACGCACAACCTGCGCTGGGTCCCCGAGATGGCCGAGGCGGCCTTCGAAGGCATGCGCGGGGCGCGCACGGAGACCAACGCCTCGCAGGAGCGTTTCGATCTGCCGGAACGGCATCCGGAGTTTCGAGCCAGTACGCCGGGGCGAGCTTTTCTGACCGTGATGGAGGGCTGCGACATGTTCTGCAGCTTCTGCATCGTGCCCACGACCCGGGGCCGGGAGATCAGCCGGCCTGCCCAGGGCATCCTCGACGAAGCCGCAGCCCTGGCCGATGCCGGGGTCCGCCAGTTGACCCTCCTCGGGCAGACCGTGAACGCCTACGGACGCCACGATCAGCGACGGGATCAAACGGCCGAGGCCGGCACGATGGGCTTTGCGGCCCTGGTGCGGCGCCTGGCCGAGATCCCTGGAATCGAGCGGATCCGCTACACGAGCCCCCATCCGCTCTTCTTTGACGAGGCTCTGGTGCGGGCCCACGCCGAAGTTCCCGAACTCTGTCCCCACGTCCATCTGCCGCTCCAGAGCGGCTCGGATCGGATGCTCGACGCCATGCGCCGGCGCTACACCGCCGAGGAATACATGCGCTGGGCCGAGGCACTGAAGGCCGCCCGGCCCGGCCTGGTGCTGACCACGGATGTGATCGTCGGCTTCCCCGGCGAGACCGAAGCTGATTTCCAGGCCACCCTGGCCCTGGTCGAGGCCCTGGCCTTCGTGGATGCCTACACGTTCAAGTACTCCCCCCGTCCAGGAACCCCCGCCGCTCAGCTGACGGAGGGGAGTGTGGCGGCGGATGTCGCCCAGGATCGCCTGGAGCGGCTTCAGGACTTGCTCCGGCGGCTCACCCTGGACGCCCACCGGGCGCGGGTGGGGGAGACGACCGAGATTCTGGTCGAAGGCCCCAGCCGGCGAGCCACGGAGCGTCCCGACCAGCCGGTGCAGATCCGGGGACGGGATCCCCAGCATCGGCTCGTGAATGCGGAACACTCGGCCCCGGGGGGTAGTCTGGTCCGGGTGGAGATCGTCGATGCGACACCTCATTCCCTGATCGGGCGTCCGGTGCCAGCGGAAGGCGTCACACTCACGCGTGGGGAGCGAATAGCCGATGAAAAGGGCCGACTCTCGGCCCCTTCTTGAGGGGAATGGATCCGCTCGGAATGCGCCCGGGCGGCATCGAGGTCAGGGAGATGGGTTGAGCCAGACGGGGATCATCAGCAGGGGAGGGGCCCGGTGAACTCGGCGCGGATACTCGCGGTCGATGACCAGCTCTATTTCCGGGTCTTCCTCGAGGACTTGCTGCGAGGCGAGGATTTCGAGGTGGTCACGGCCGGAAGCGGTGCCGAAGCCCTCGCCTTGATGGAGGAGGAGCCGCCGGACCTGGTACTCACCGATCTGGTCATGCCCGAGATGGACGGGCGCGAGCTGGTGCGACAGGTCAAGGAGCGCTGGCCAGAGCAGGACGTCGTCGTCGTCACCAGCGTGGGCGACGTCAAGACCGCGGTCGAAGCGATGCGGCTGGGTGCGACGGATTATCTGCTGAAGCCGATCGATCGCACGGCGTTGCTCCGATCCATCGATGGGATTCTCGAGCGCCGCGCCATGCACGCCGAGCACGACCGGCTGGTGGCAGAGAACCTCTCGTTCATGGGCCATTTCGCCCAGTACGAGCGGGCGCTGGGCTTGTTCTCAACGCTTTCCATCGAGCCGCTTGCCGACCGTATCGTCGAAGTCCTGTGCCTCGAGACGAACGCCCACGCGGGGGTGGCCTGGCTCGCTGATCCGGACCATCCGAGCCGCCTGCGATTGTGCGGCGCCGGCGGGTTGATCCGGGTCAAGGATGAGGTGGAGGAGATCGAGGTCGGAGACCTGCCCGCGGTTCTTCGCCCGTTGGCCGAGCCCGACTGCCAGTCCCTGCTGGCAGAGGACACGGGCGCGCCGCGGGCGCCGCTCTTCGTTCCGATTCGCCACGATGGCGAGATGTTGGGTCTGCTCCGGCTCACCGATCGGGTCGATGGCTCCGAGTTCGACGATGGCGATCGGGAGGTCGCCGAACGATTCGCATTGTTCGCGAGCCAGGCTCTCGCCAACGCGATTGCCTTCCGTTCTCTCGAGCGACGTTCGTTCAAGGATCCGACGACCCACGCCTACACGCGGGCCTATTTCGATGACGTCCTGGAGTACGAGTTGCAGAAGGCCAAGCGCTTCGGCCGCAGCCTCTCCGTGGTGCGCATCGCGCTCGATCCGATCGGGCCCGTACGAGCACGCCTCTCTCCCGGAGAGTTCAACGTCTGGATCCAGGCCGTCGTCGGCGATCTCCAGCGGGCGGTGCGGACGACGGATCTGCTCGGGACCGAAACCGAGCACGAGTACGTGGTGCTACTGCCCGAATGCGACAACCTGGGCTCGGTCGTGGCCAAGAGACGCCTCCGGGCGGCCTTCGAGCGCAGCCCCGCGTTTCAACAGTTGGCGGACGACCGGCCGGCCGTGCTGAGTGCCATGGCCACGTTCCCTGCCAACGGAAGCGATCCCCAAGAGCTGCGCGCATGCCTGGATCGGCGCATCGACGCGGATCGCCGCAGCCTGCTCCGGCTCTACGAGTTGGAGGAGGCACCGTTTCGCGGGCTGCTGGAGAACCTGCTGGCAGAGGGTGAAGAAGGGGCCACCGGTCTCGGCGACCAGATGGCCGGCTTCCTGCTGGACGAGGTCAGCCGCAACCCGCACCACCGGGGATTGCTGTTCGTCGCGCCCCTGGACGGGCAGACGGCGAAGCTGCGTTCCGCCCTGGAACAGCTGCGGGGAACGACACCGCGCACCGAGGTCGTGCTGTTCGCCGATCGCGATGAGCAGCTGATGCCGGGTGTGCCGGTCACCTGGGTCTCTCCGAAACGTGTCGGCGCAGGTCAGCCCTTCCTCGTCTACCTTGGAGAAGGCGCCTCGTACGCGTATGTCCAAGATGGCGGCGCAGAGGACGCCACCACCTTTCACACCGCCGACCCGGTGGTCGTCGAGCAGCTGGCCTTCGGCCTGAGCCACGATCTGGGGATTCCGATCGGTGACTAGCTCCATCCTCGTCGCACAACTGCACCCGAGCCGTGGGCGTGATCTCGCCGAAGCCTGCGCTGCCAGAGGCTACGCAACGAGCGTTGCTCGCCACGGCGCGGCGGCACTGGAGGCAGCGCTCGCGGACGTTCCGGATGTCGTGGTCGCGGTATCGGACCTGGAACTGATCGACGCGGGAACCCTGGTCGAGATCCTGCGCGCCAACCCACGGACGAAGGGTGTGCGTTTCCTCTTCCTGGGGAGCGAGCCAGCCGGGGGCTTCTTCGACGATACGCTCTCGGCCGAGGCAACGGGCGAAGAGATCGCCCTGCGGATCGAGGCCATCCTGGCGCAACGCAAGCGCATCGATGCGGTGGACCGGGAAGCAGAGGCCGAGCAGGCGGTCCAGGGAAAGCTCTCGCAGATCCCGCTGACCGACCTGTTGCAGCTCTTTCACATGAATCGGCGTACGGGCACCATCGAACTCAGCCCGCAGGAGGGGGGCGCACCCGGTGAGCGCGGCGCGCTCATCCTACGCGAAGGCGATCTCATCCAGGCGACCGTTGGCCGAGTGGAGGGAGAGAAAGCCCTGTTCCGGCTGTTGGCCTGGCGCGAGGGGGGCTTTGCCTTCAGGCCGGGCACGGTCACGATGACACCCCGGATCACCACCCCCACGCGAGTACTCCTGATGGAGGCCCTTCGCCAGCTCGACGAATGGGATCAGCTGAAGGGCTCGCTCCCGCCGCCCTCCGGCCGCGTGCGCCTGCTGGTGCCCCGCGAAGAACTGCCGAATGCCGTTCATCCCGTCACCGAGGAATTGCTCGATCTCCTGGAGCATGACGATCGGGTGGGCGAGCTGATGGACCACTCGACGTTCCCGGACTACCAGGTGCTCCGCACACTGCAGGCGCTTTGCGATCGCGGCATCGTGCAGTTGCGGCGCGAACCGGAATACGGTGAAGCAGGTCGCGTCGATGTCCTCTTCGAGCCCGCCCAGCAGGAGCGATTGCGGGAGTGGTTGCAGAGTGGCCGGCCGCGCGGGGTGCCCGCACGGGATGCCAAGTTGCTCGTGGCCGCGACGGATCCCGGCATGACCCGCGAGTTTGCGCGGCTGCTGACCGCGCTACCGGGCTTCCGTCTCGAGCCGGCCTTCCGTAGCGGGGAGATCCGCCAGGACGATGTTGCGACCCTTGGCCGGCTGGGTGTGGACGATGGCGTGGGGATCCAACTGCTCCACGTCCCCACGGCGAAGCGCTTCGAAGCTTGCTGGCCCGCCCTTGCCCAGGGCTCACTCGGCACTCTGTTGCTCATGAACTCGCCCCAGCGAGAAGGTGAGGAGCACTTGCGTCCGTTGGTCGAGCGGCTTCGCGCCCAGCGCCATGACGCCCGGATCTTCCACGCCTTCATGCTCCCGAAGGGCGAGAAGCTGGCCGTGGACGAAATCGAATCGAGCCTCGGACTGCTGGATCAGGCTTCGGTCTTCCTGGTCCCCTTGGAAGGCGAGCGGGATCCGGTCACGCTGCTCAAGACGATCTTCGGAAGGATCCTGCCGTGAGCGCCACCAGCGCGAAGATCTTCGCCCCCTTCAGCGATCTCACAGACGAAGAGCTGGAACTCGTGACCTCCCTCCTCGAAGAACGTGAGCTGGTGGAGGGAGAGGTGCTCCAGAACGAAGGTGACGAAGCCGACGGTCTCATCCTGCTGGCGGAAGGCTCGCTGATGCTGTCGAACAGCCAGGCCGGCGAGCTGGGCACGCTCGAAGCCGGGCGTCACCTCGGCGATACCTCCCTGGCGGCGCTCGGCCGGCGGGAATTGACATTGGTGGCCAGCGAACCCTCCCTCCTGCTGCTCTTCCCCCGAAGCGCCTTCCTGCGGCTCTCGGAAGATGCCCCCCGCGCCGCCACGCGTATCCTGGAAGCCATCCTGCGCGACCTGGCCGCGACCGTCCGTTCGGGGTTCGACCGCCTGCTGTAGCCGAAGGGCTGTTCTGCGGCGGTTGAGGAGGCAGCTCCGGTACCCCGCCGGTCCGATCCTGGCGCGACGCCAGACGAGACCTCCCGCGCCGATGCCACTGAGTACGACCGCGGGCCGAAGATGCCAAGCTACTCGACCGCTCCGCCACATCGGGTTAGAGTGCAGACGGGAAGGGGACTCCGCCTAAGAAGGGGATCCTCAATGAGACGGTTGTGCCTGCCGCAGCTCCTGGCGATCGTCGCCCCCCCCACGGCCCTGTCCATCCTTCTCGCCCTTGCGCTGGGGGCCGGAACCGCGCAAGCGGCTCCGATCGACATCATCCAGATCGGCATCTGGAGCGAGAACCCCGGCTCCGCCCAGCCCGGCTCGGGCACCGCGCTCAACAAGGGCGGTAAGTTCGTCATCAAGACGACCTACGACCCGGTCACCGCCACGGCGGAGAACATCAACGGCCTCGACGTCTACGGCGTCGCGCTGGCTGGAGGATCGGCTCCACCCACCGGCGGCGGGCTCGTGGAGAACGCCAACAACGTCGAGGTGATCGTGCCGATGGAGGGCTTCGACAGCGGCGGAACGCCCTTCGTCTACACCCAGACCGACCAGAGCCACCTGAACTGGCCGGGCGACCCCTACGCCAGCCCGACCCCGAAGATCTACTTCACGTCCCCGGCGGCGACTCCCGCCCACTTCCTGGGCTACCGCCTCGAGGGCAACGCCGTCGACCGGCCCGGTGGCAACCTGAACTTCATCCAGCTCAATACCGAGGTGGCCGGCATCGATCCGGGAGATGGCATCCCGGTTCCGACGCCCTCGACCGTGGTGAACATCCGGGACGAAGGCCAGGCCTACGGCACGGTGATTCGCTCGGTGAATGCCATCGTCGCTGCCGAGGCTGTGGTGGCCGAGGCCGGTGCCGACATGACCTATGACGCCAGCACCCTCAGCATCACCACCGATGGCGGCACCTTCCGCAACGGCGACGGCACCTGGCAGGACAACGACCTCGGCGCGGCGCGCAGCGATGGGGAGGACTTCCTGACGCATACCTGGTCGAATCTGGGAAGCGTCCAGGGCGGCGCGCAGGACGTGCCGCTGGTAGGCGCTGACGCCGATGCGGACCGGCCCAACATCATCCCCTCGGAGAGCCCCTTCGTGCTGCAGCCCCCGCCCAGCGGAACCCGCACCGTGGACATGGTCAACAAGACCGTCGGCATCGCAGACTCGGGCCTGCGATCGACCCTCGATACGGCGACCTGGGAGATTGAGGTGCACGAGGAGCTGACGGGCCTCGACGGCGGCACCGACACGATGACGGTGTCCTACGGCAATGCCCTGCCCGTGATTCTGGATGCATCGGCCAGCTCCCAGCCGGGCGGCCTCCTCTTCGAGCTCGACGTCGATGACCTGGACCTGGCCGTCAACGCAAGTGTCGTCGACTTCGAGGGGCTCGAGATCGGGCTCTACGATGGCGGCGTGCTCTTCACCGACTTTGGCGCGGCCCTGATCGGGGCCGGCGCGGAGTTCGTCGACGACGCAACCCTCGCCTCGATCTTCGGACTCGGCATGGCGACGCTCGAGGTGCGCGTGGCGGATCTGTATCTTCAGAGCATCAGCAGCTACGTGTCCGCTACGATTCACTTCATCGTGGTGCCCGAGCCGGCGACCGGTGCGCTGCTCGGCCTCGGGTTGATCGCGCTGGCGATGCGGCGGCGGAATGGAGTCGGGACCTGAGTCGAAGCCAGATGAGGAGGTCGAGAGATGGGAAGCTCGGAACGAAGAGATACCGACCCGAAGATCCCGAGACGCCGCTTCTTGCAGGGCACCACGGCGACCGTCGCGGCCACCGCGCTCGGTCCGATCGTGTTGTTCGCCGGTGATCCGGCACGGGCCGAGGGCCCCGAATTCACGCGGGGCTACTACAACGATCGGATGGGCCAGTGGTTCGGCTTCGACGACGGCGCCTGGCGATCCCTCGAGTTGGTCGAGGTGGTTCCCCATGACGTCTCGTCGCGGCTCGACCAGTTCACGGTCACGTTTCGCGGCTCATCCCACACGGAGATCGACGAGGGACTCTACGCCGTCGCACCGCCGGATGGCCCTGGCTTCCAACTCCACCTGCAACCGGCGGGCGTAGCCCCGGACGGGACCTACTACGAGGCGTCCTTCAGCTCCCTCAAGCCCCTGACCCCTTCTTGCGCGGGCGCTGCGTGAGCGCTCGATCGCCTGCCGATGGCGCCAGGCACGGCACTGAACGCCCAGGAGATGCTCCATGTCCGAGCCCTTTCTCGCCGAGATCAAGATCGTCGGCTTCAACTTCCCGCCCCGCGGCTGGGCGTTCTGTGATGGACAGATCCTCCCCATCAACCAGAACCAGGCGCTCTACTCGCTGCTCGGTACCACGTACGGCGGCGACGGGAGGACCAGCTTCGCTCTCCCTGACCTTCGGGGCCGTACGCCGATCCACGTCGGAAGCTCGAACGGGGCCTCGCACCCGCTGGGACAGAAGACCGGAGAGGAGAATCACCAACTCTCGACCCAAGAGATCCCCCAACACGAGCACGAGGCCAGGGCGACGAGCGCCACGGTGAGCTCGACCGATCCGCAGGGCAAGCTGCTCGCCGTCACGAGTGGCGGGCCCTTCTCGATCATCCCCTACAGCGACCGCACCAGCCCGCAGAGCCTGCACACCAGCACGGTCGCGAACGGCGGCGGAGGGCAGGGGCACAACAACATGCAGCCCTATCTGACGCTGAGCTACTGCATTGCACTTCAGGGTCTCTTTCCTTCGCGAATCTGACCGGAAATAGATCCAGAGCCAGGAGAAGAGAAATGTCCGAGCCCTTCGTCGGCGAGATCCGAATGTTCGCGGGTAACTTCGCGCCGCGCAGCTGGGCGTTCTGCGACGGTCAGCTCCTCGCGGTCTCCCAGAACGACGCCCTCTTCAGCCTCCTGGGGACCATCTACGGGGGCGACGGACGCACCACCTTCGGCCTTCCGGACTTGCGCGGTCGTATTCCGAACCACCAGGGCTCGGGGCCCGGCCTCAGCCCTCGGCAACTCGGGTCGAAGGGCGGGGAGGAGCAGGTGAGCGTCACCACCAATCAGCTCCCCAGTCACAGCCACTCCTGGTACGCCTCGGCCGAAACCGCCGAGGATTCCGACCCGGCCGGTCACACGGTGGCAACAGCCACCGGAAGCAATCTCTACGGCACGGCGGGGCCGAGAGCCATGGATACGCGGGCGATCACACCCGCTCCCGGAGGAGGGCAGTCCCACGGGAACCTCATGCCCTTCCTGTGCATCCACTTCATCATCGCACTCCTTGGGATCTACCCGTCGCGCCACTGATTCGGAGCGCCACCAGGACCCGATGAACGAACTGCCAGCAGAGCGAGAGCCAACCCATAGAGAGGACGCGCCATGTCCGAGCCCTTCATCGCCGAGATCAGGATCTTCGCCGGCAACTTCGCTCCGCGAGGCTGGGCCTTCTGCAACGGCCAGCTCCTGCCGATCGCCCAGAATACGGCGCTCTTCTCCCTCATCGGCACCACCTACGGGGGCGATGGACGCACCACGACGGCGCTTCCGGACCTGCAGGGGCGTGCGCCCATGCACCCGGGTCGCGGCCCCGGCCTCACCTCTCGCCGGCTGGGGGAGAGGGGTGGCGCCGAGACGCAGACCCTGAGCGAGGCCCAGGTCCCGCCTCACAGCCACGCGATGGTGGGCTACTCGAACCTGGAGGCGGCGAACCCGACCGGTACGCGAGGCCTGGGCGGAGCCAGTTGGTATGCGCCGGCGGTGGCCGCGGGCGACGCAGACGTCGTCGACATGGACGTCAACGTGATCAGCCCCGTCGGCGGCGGTCAGATGCACAACAACGTGCAGCCCTTGCTGGCGCTCAACTACATCATTGCGCTGGTTGGGCTCTACCCCTCCCGCAGCTGACGGGCCGGCGCCATCGATGCCCCACGACCGGACCACGTCGTACCCCGGCGTGACCCTGCGCCCGGCTTCCGATGGCGACCTCGAGTTTCTCTACCGGGTGTACTCATCCTCCCGCGCCGACGAGATGGCGATCGTCCCCTGGAGCGATGCTCAGAAGGGCGCCTTCCTGCGCAGTCAGTTCGAGCTCCAGCACCGTCACTACCACCAGCACTACCCCGATGCGCGATACGACCTCGTCTGCGAGGGGGGCCGGACCATTGGCCGCTACTACGTGGAGCCGATGAAGCGCGAGATCCGCATCATGGACATCGCGCTGCTTCCCGAGCGCCGGGGACGCGGCATCGGGACCCACCTCGTTCAGGACGTGCTCGACGAGGCGGAGCAGAGCCGGCGCTTGGTGAGCCTCCACGTCGAGGAATCGAACCCCGCCATGCGCCTCTACCAGCGGATGGGCTTCGCGCCCGTGGACGACGTCGGCATCTACAAGCTCATGCACCGGGCTCTGGACGAAATCACCGCCCTCCAGGGAGGCGAGGAGAACGGGCCTTCGGGAGCCCCTGCGGGATAGCCCGATCGGGCGGACTCAGTTGAAGACCGCCTCGTAGAGGACGCGTTCTCCCTCACGCCCGACCGGCACCAGGAAGAGCTCAAGGCGACCCAGTGCTGCGTGCTCGACCTGGTAGATCCGCTGCGGAAGCAGGGAGGCCGAATGGGCCTCGAAGGTCAGCGAGAAGGGCCGGCGGAGTCCACTCTCCGTCTCGGCCGGACCCTGCGGATCGACGCGCGTGAGCTTCAGGTCGATGATCTGAGACTCGTCGACGTGCAATCGAAAATCCTGTTCGAGGCGCTCCTCGAACTCGGCGTGGGTCACTGTCTTGAGATCGGCCACCTTGCATCCCTCTGCTGCCCGTTCGAGTCGCACGTTCTCACCGAGCACCTGTTCCTGCGAGTGCCCAATTCTCGCAGACTCATGCCCGCATATCGAGACGCATCCGGGGCCTTGCGCGGTGGCCCGCGTTCGACGCGTTGTTCCGTATGCGCCTCCTAGAGCGGCTCTAGCGTGAGCGGTAGCCCGTCCACCGGCTTCGAGATAGGCGCCTGCTGGACCGGCATCACGTAGCCCTCGGGCACGCTGAGGCGCACGCGTTGCAGCAACTGGAAGAGCGCGGCCTTGATCTGGGTTTCGGCGAAGCGCAGCCCGAGGCACATGTGGTTGCCGCCGCCGAAGGGCACGTACGAGTGGCTGTGTCGCTTGTGTTCCTCGCGGCCCTCCGCGAAGCGATCGGGGTCGAAACGGAACGGATCGCTCCACCACTTGGCCATGTGGTGCGTGTGGATCGGGTAGATGATCGTCATCGTGCCGGCGGGGATCCGGTAGCCCCCCCACTCGAAGTCGGCCGTCGCCATGCGCGGGATCGTCGAGAGCGGCGGATAGCGGCGCAGCACCTCCTGGATCGCGAGGATGTGGTCCTTCACGTGGAGCAGGTCGTCCCACTCGATCGCCGGCTTGTCGAACGCATGCACCTCGTCTCGCAGGCGCTCTTGCCACGCGGAGTTGGCCGCGAGTTCGTAGAGCAGCGAGGTGAGAGCGCTCGTCGTCGTGTCGTGGGCCGCCATCATCAGGAAGATCATGTGATCGATGATCTCCTGGTCGGCGAGGCGTTCGCCATTCTCGTTCTCGGCATGACAGAGGCGGGTGAAGGTGTCGGAGCCGCCGCTCTCTCCTCCGCGGCGCTCCTGGATCATGCGCTTGAAGCGGCGGATCATGTACTTGCGCCCCTCGAGCCCGCGATTGAACTCGAGGCCGGGGATCGGTAGACGCAGGATCGACATCGAGGCGGCCACCGTTGCCTCGAACGCGTGGTTCATCTTCGTGTTGTCGGAGCCGGGCGGCAGGCCGAGGAAGATCCGGCACGCCATGTCGAGCGCCATCTGCTTGATCACCGGGAAGGCGCGGATGTGCCCGCCCTTGAGCGCGAGGCCCTCGGCCCACGGAACGAGCGCCTCGTTCATCTGGTCGAGGTACGACTGGAGCGCGGGCGTACGGAACGCCTCACGCAGGAGACGGCGATGGAAACGGTGATCTTCACCGTCCCGAAGCAGCAGGCCGTTCGTGAAGATGCGACCCATGATGAGATCCCACGACTTCTTCGCCGAGAAGATCTCGTCGCGATCGAGCAGCACGAAGCGGTTCGCATCGGGCCCGAAGAGGTTGACCGCGCGGATCGGGCCCTGGTTCTGCCTCACGACCAGGCCATTTCGCTGGCAGCGCTCGCTGACGACCCCGAGCATGTCGCGCTTGATGCGCGGCAGCGCGCGCAGGGTATCCCCGATCCCATCGATCGGGATCGAGCGCCAGGGGCGGGCGGGGGCGTCGCTCGGCGTGGTCGAGGCCGTCAACGGTTGGACTCTCCTTGGGGTAGATCGGCGGTGCTTCCGAGGCAGGCGTGAGAAGGGTTCATGAGGGCCTCGACTGCAGGTTCAGCTAAGAATTGCAGCCCCGTAGGGATTCGGCCAAGCACCTGCGCCCACCCCGTTCTGGCGCCTCGAGGTTCCTTCCAGCCCGGCGGGCATGCTTGATTTCATCCTGGGCGTTGTCCAGGGCAGGCGAGCAATACCGGCCGGAGGTGGTACACTCCGTCGCCAACTCGGGGATGGGTGAGGGTGGCTCTTCCTCCTTTTCCTTTTCCCGTTCCACCGGTACCGGTGCATCCAATGGCCGGTCGCCGAGCAACTGCGGGGTTGGCGGGATGAATGAGAGTCGGGTTCGCGAGGGGCTCACGTTCGACGACGTCCTGCTCGTGCCTGCCGCGTCGAACGTGCTTCCGAAGGGCGTCGACCTGAAGAGCCGGCTCACCCGCGAGATCGATCTCCAGATCCCGCTCGTATCGGCCGCCATGGACACGGTCACCGAGCACGCCGCCGCCATCTGCATGGCCCAGAACGGTGGGATCGGCATCATCCACCGCAACATGCCGGTGGCCGATCAAGCCGCGGAGATCGGCAAGGTCAAGCGCTCCGAGTCCGGGATGATCGTGGATCCGATCACCTTGCGTCCCGAGCAGCGCATCTTCGAAGCCCTCGACGTGATGGACCGGTATCGGATTTCCGGTGTGCCGATCACGCGCGATGGCAAGGCCGTCGGCATCCTGACCAACCGGGACCTGCGCTTCCTCAAGGATACGACCCAGGAAATCGGAGCGGTGATGACCTCCGAAGGGCTCGTCACCGTGCCCCCCGGCACCACCCTGGAACATGCCAAGGAGCTGCTCCACCAACATCGCATCGAGAAGCTGCTGGTCGTCGACGAGAAGGGCGACCTGCGTGGGCTGATCACGATCAAGGACATCGAGAAGAGCGAACGCTTTCCGAACGCCTGCAAGGATCCCATGGGCCGGCTGCGCTGCGGTGCGGCCGTCGGAGTCGGGGAGGATCGGGAAGAGCGGGCAGCGGCACTCGTAGAAGCTTGCGTGGATGTGATCGTGGTCGATACCGCGCATGGCCACTCAGCGAGCGTCCTCGACACGATTCGCGACCTCCGCCGCATCTACCCGGATCTTCCCATCATTGGCGGAAATGTCGCGACTCCCGAAGGCACGGAGGCGTTGATCAAGGCAGGGGTTTCCGCCGTGAAGATCGGCGTGGGCCCGGGTTCGATCTGCACCACCCGGATCGTCGCCGGCGTTGGCGTGCCGCAGCTCACGGCGGTGCTGGAAGCCGCCGAGACCGCCAACCGGTTCGACATTCCGGTGATTGCCGATGGCGGAATCAAATACTCCGGAGATCTGGTGAAGGCCCTGGCTGCCGGTGCCAGCTCGGTGATGGTCGGTTCGCTCTTCGCGGGTGCGGATGAAACTCCCGGCGAGGTCGTGCTCTACCAGGGGCGCTCGTACAAGGTCTACCGCGGCATGGGCTCGCTCGGTGCGATGGCCGATGGCAGCCGGGACCGTTACTTCCAGAGCGATGTCGAGGATACCCGGAAGCTCGTACCGGAAGGCATCGAGGGGCGGGTTCCCTACCGCGGAAGTCTTTCGAATAGTGTCCACCAGCTGATGGGCGGGTTGCGCGCGGGCATGGGCTACTGCGGCGCGCCGAACCTCGCCGAGCTGAGAGCCGGGGCGCGCTTCGTTCGCATCTCCAACGCGGGGCTCCAGGAGAGTCACGTCCACGATGTCATCATTACCAAGGAGGCACCGAACTACCGTCTCGAGTAGCCGCGCTAGAACCCCTCAGATTCCCCGCACCACCGTTGGGCCTTCCTCCAGGCCCTCTCCAGCAGGGGCGCCCCCTTTGTCGAGTGACGCACACCGCGATCGTATCCTCATCCTGGACTTCGGGTCCCAGTTCACCCAGCTGATTGCCCGGAGGATCCGGGAGCAGCAGGTCTACTGCGAGATCCATCCGCCGACGTTGACGGCGGAGCAGGTCCGGGCCTGGCGCCCGGCCGGCCTCGTGCTTTCGGGCGGGCCGTCCAGTGTGCTGGCTGAAGACGCCCCGAGCCTCGACCCGGCGGTGCTCGGACTGGACGTGCCGATCCTCGGCATCTGTTACGGCCTGCAGCTGCTCACCCGGGAACTCGGCGGGCTGGTCGAAAGTGCGGATGACCATGAGTACGGCCGCGCGCTGCTCAAGCTGAAAGCGGCCGACCATCCGCTCTTCAACGGGCTCGACGGACGGGCCGAGCGACACGTCTGGATGAGCCACGGCGACCGCGTGCTCCGGCTGCCCGAGGGCTTCGAGATCCTTGCCACGAGCGAGAACTCGCCGTTCGCAGCGGTGGGCCATCGCGACCGACCCGTTTACGGCCTGCAGTTCCACCCGGAGGTGGTGCACACCGAAGATGGCGCGCGCATTCTCACCAACTTCGTCCACACGATCTGCGGCTGTGAAGGCAGTTGGACGATGGACGCCTTCGTCGACGACGCCTGCGAGAAGGTTCGCAGCCAGGTGGGCTCGGGTCGGGTGATCTGCGGCCTGTCCGGGGGGGTCGATTCGTCGGTCGCCGCGGCGCTCGTGCACCGCGCGATCGGCGACCGGCAGACCTGCATCTTCGTCGATCATGGTCTGCTCCGACAAAACGAACGCGAGGATGTCGAGCGGGCGTTCGGCGAACACCTGGGGATCCCGCTGATCACAGTGGATGCGCGGGAGCGTTTCTTGAAGCTCCTGGCCGGAGTGGAAGATCCGGAACGCAAGCGGCGCATCATCGGGCACCTCTTCATCGATATCTTCGAGGAGGAATCCAAGAAGCTGGGCGGCGCCGATTTCCTCGTCCAGGGCACCCTCTATCCGGACGTCATCGAGAGCGTTTCGGTGGGTGGTCCGTCGGCGACGATCAAGAGCCACCACAACGTCGGGGGCCTTCCCGAGCGGATGCGTCTGGAACTGGTCGAGCCGCTTCGCGAGCTCTTCAAGGACGAGGTCCGCGAGGCGGGCCGGACGCTCGACCTTCCGGAAGCGATGGTCGGTCGCCATCCGTTCCCGGGCCCCGGTCTGGCGATCCGCATCATGGGGGAGGTCACCGCCCAGCGGTTGACTTGCCTGCGCCAGGCGGACGCGATCCTGATCGAGGAGATCCGACGCGCTGGCCTCTACGACGAGATCTGGCAGGCCTTCGCCGTCTTCCTCCCGATCCAGAGTGTCGGAGTGATGGGTGACGCACGCACCTACGAGGATTGCATCGCCCTGCGCTGCGTCAGCTCCGTCGACGGAATGACCGCAGATTGGTCGCGCATGCCACCCGAAGTGCTGGCGCTCGCCTCGAACCGCATCACGAACGAGGTTTCCGGGGTGAACCGGGTCGTCTACGACATCTCCTCGAAACCTCCCGCCACCATCGAGTGGGAGTAGGGCGGACGTGACGGACGTTCCCTTCTCGCATCTCCATCTCCACACCCAGTACTCGCTCCTCGATGGCGCGATCAAGCACAACCCACTCTTCGAGCGGGTGAAGGCCCTCGGGCAGAACTCGATTGCCATGACCGATCACGGCAACCTGTTCGGGGCGGTGGAGTTCTACGAGAAAGCCCGCGCCAACGGCATCAAGCCGATCATCGGCTGCGAGGCCTACATCGCTGCGGGCTCGCGATTCGACAAGGAGAAGCGCGAACGGGATGCGAGCGGTTTCGATGCCATCAGCCACCAGCTGCTGCTGGCGATGAACGAGACGGGCTACCACAACCTGATGTTCCTGATCTCCAAGGCCTACTTGGAGGGCTTCTACTACAAGCCGCGGATCGATCTGGACCTGCTGAACAAGCACAGCGAAGGGCTGATCACGACCAGCGGCTGCCTCTCCTCGCTGGTGTGCCGACGGATCCTGGGTGGCGAAGTCGATACCGCGTGGCGCCTCGTCGAAGAAATGTCCGAGACGTTCAAGGACCGTTACTACCTGGAGCTCCAACGCCACGGCATTCCGGATCAGGACCGGGTGAACGCCGAGCTTCTGAAGATGCACTCCGACCTGGGGTTGCCGCTCCTCGCGACCAACGATGCACACTACCTGGAGGAGGAGGACCACGACCATCACGACGCGCTGCTCTGCATCGGTACCGCGTCGAACCTGGACGACACGAAGCGCTTTCGCTTCGACGGCCACGGCTTCTACGTGAAGAGCGGCGCGGAGATGCTCGAGGTCTTTCACGACCATCCCTCGGCCGTCCACAATTCCATGGAGATCGCCGAGCGCTGCAATCTCGAGCTTTCGATGGACACCTATCACATGCCGGAATTCCAGGTTCCGGCGAACATGACCCGCGAGGAAGTGCTCGAGCGCGATGCCTGGCGCGGCCTTCGTACGAGTCTCGGGATGGATCCCGAACAGCCGTTCGAGGGCAGGCATCCGGAATACACGAACCGGCTGGAGTACGAGCTTGGCGTGATCCGGCAGATGGGTTTTGCCGGCTACTTCCTGATCGTGGCGGATTTCATCAGCTACGCGAAACGCAACGGTATTCCGGTGGGGCCGGGGCGGGGCTCCTCTGCAGGCAGTCTGGCCGCCTATAGCCTGGGAATTACCGGTGTCGATCCGATCGAGTACGACATCATCTTCGAGCGTTTCTTGAACCCGGAACGCATCTCGATGCCGGATATCGACGTGGATTTCTGCATGCGCGGACGGGACGAGGTGATCCGCTACGTCGCCAACAAATACGACGAACCGGATCGGGGTGATGATGGCCGGCGGGTCTCCCAGATCATCACCTTCGGAACGCTTCAGGCTCGGGCGGCCATCCGTGATGTGGGCCGCGTGCTCGGGATGCCCTACGGCGATGTCGACCGCATCGCCAAGCTGGTTCCGGAGACCCTCGGCATCAACCTGGACGAGGCCCTCGAGCAGAGCCCCGAGCTTCGCAGCCGCATGGATGCGGACGGGCAGGTGGCCAAGCTCCTGACGACAGCCCGCAAGCTCGAAGGGTTGACCCGCCACGCCTCGACCCATGCCGCCGGCGTCGTGATTGGCACCCAGCCGCTGATCGAGATGGTTCCGCTCTACCGGGATGCCAAGACCGGCGACGTGATGACCCAGTACGACATGCGCTGTGTCGAGAAGGTCGGACTGATCAAGTTCGATTTCCTGGGGCTACGCACGCTCACCATCATCGCCGATGCCGAGAAGCACATCCGGGCCCGAGGCGTCCCGGATTTCTCCATCGATACGATCCCCCTCGATGACGAGGGGAGCTACGACCTGCTCTGCCAGGGCGATACCGAGGGCGTCTTCCAGATGGAATCCTCGGGCATGACCGATCTGGTCATGAAGCTGAAGCCCCGCACGTTCAAGGAAGTGATTCCCCTGATCGCACTCTACCGCCCCGGCCCGTTGGGCTCCGGGATGGTGGATGACTACGTCGATCGAAAGCACGGCATCACGAAGGTCGAGTACCTGGTGCCCGAACTCGAGGAGCTCCTGCGAGAGACCCTCGGCGTGATCGTGTATCAGGATCAGGTGCTCCAGATCGCCAACCAGCTGGGTGGCTACACCCTGGGCGAAGCCGATTTGTTGCGCCGGGCGATGGGCAAGAAGAAGGTCGAGGAGATGGCCAAGCATCGCAACCAGTTCGTGAGCGGTGCCGAGAAGAACGGGATCGATCCGAAGAAAGCGGACGAGCTGTTCACGTTGATGGCGGAATTCGCAGGCTATGGCTTTCCGAAGGCGCACTCGACCGCCTACGCCTACCTCACCTATCAAACCGCCTACCTCAAGGCGAACCACCCACGCGAGTTCCTGGCTTCCGTGCTCTCCATCGAAGCGGGCAACCACGACAAGCTCGCCCGCTACATCGCCCACACGAAAGAACGCAAGATCGAAGTGCTGCCGCCGGACGTCAACGAATCCAAGCGCGATTTCACCCCGGTCGCGGAGGGCATCCGTTTCGGCCTCGCGGGTGTGAAGAATGTCGGCGAGGGCGCCATCGAATCGATCCTGGCGGTACGAGAAGAAGAGGGCCCGTTCCTGGGTCTCTACGATTTCGCCAGGCGCGTGAACGCGCGCAAGGTCAACCGGCGCGTCGCGGAGAGCCTGGTGAAGTGCGGTGCCTTCGATGCGTTCCATCGCAATCGGTCCTCCCTGTGGGCCGGGCTCGATGCTGCGCTCGAAACCGGGGCTGCGGCCCAGCGTGATCGCGAGATCGGCCAGGAGAGCTTGTTCGGCGACGCGACCGACAACGCGATCGCGCCCGCGGAGCTTCCCGAGGCCGCGCAGTGGACGGATCAGGAGCGACTCGGTTACGAGAAGGAGGTGCTGGGCTTCTACGTCACCGGCCATCCCCTCGAAGCGCATCTCCCCGTGCTGGCTCGCTTCACGGATGCCACCGCAACCACGGCCGCCGAATGGGTGAATCGTGACGTGCGCGTCGGCGGCTTGATCACGGGGCTGCGCGAGACCCGCACGCGCCGAGGCCAGACGATGGCCTTCGGAAAGATCGAAGACCTGGAGGGTGGTTTCGAACTGGTGATCTTCGCCGAGCCCTACGCCACCCATCGGGATCTCCTGCGCAGGGCGCTCGAATCCGGCAGCGATGCGACCCAGGCGGCCATCCCTCTCATCGTGTCGGGAAGCCTGGAGAGCGCCGAGCCGCCGAAGCTGCTGCTGCGTGACGTCTTCGAGCTTGCCGAGGCCGAGGAGCGCCTGGCGGCTTGCGTGCACATTCGAATCCTGGCCGATGAAGCGAGCCGCGACCGCTTGAGTGCCCTCGATGACGTGCTGCGCAGCTTCTCCGGCGATTGCAGCGTGTGGGTCCATATGATGATCCCCGGCGAGAGCGAGACCGTGATGGCGATTCCGGAGAGCCGCGGCGTCGAGCCGACCCAGGAGCTGGTCAAGGCGATCGACGGCCTGTTCGGGCGTGCGGTCTCGGAGGTCGGGCTATGAGGCGAGGGCTTTCCTGGGCAATGACCGGGCTGGCCGGAATGCTGGCGGTTGCGGCGCTCGCCGTGACGCCGGCGCGGGTCGTGGTCGAAGGCGTCAGCCCAGCAGGCAAACAGGCGCCGGCCGGGGTTTCGCTTCGCCAGGCCGCCCTTCGCAACGGCCTTGGCGCGGCCGTGGCCCGGCTGGGTCGGGATCTGGTCGAGGCTGATCGCGGTGGCCCGGCCCCTGCGGACCTCGACGTCCTGGGTGCCCTTGGGGGCAAGCCCTCCGACTACATCGTTCGCTACCGGGTCCTGGCCGAGAGCGGAGAACGGGCTGCGCGGGTGCTGACGGATCCCCAGATCTCGCTGGAGTACGCCCTCGAGATCGAGGCCCAGATCGATGTGGATCGGGTGGCCCAGGGGCTGCGGAGCGCTGGCTGGCTCACCACCGTACCGGGCGAGATTCCCTCCCAGGCCCACCGTGTGTTGATCGAAACGAGGGATTGGAGCGCCTACGAGGCCTTCCTGGAGCTTCTTCGCGAGCAGGGCGAAGCACGCCTGGCCGTCCCGGAGCGCTTCGAGGCGGGCCGGGTGCTGCTCCAGGTCGAGGCTCCCGGGCGGCCGCGAGAGCTCATGGACCGGTTGATGGCGGGCCCCCGGGGTGCCCTGCAACTGATTCCGCTTCCGGCCGATGAGGAGGATCTCCATTTCCGCATCGAGCTGCATGCCCCGGCCCGTGGTGCCACGCCCGGCAAAGCCGATGCTCCGGAGAATTGACACGGAAACGGCGAATCGGTACTGATTCCGAGCTGTTAGCTAACCTATAGGCACGTAGCTCAGTGGCTAGAGCGCCGCCTTGACACGGCGGAAGTCGGCGGTTCGACCCCGCCCGTGCCTACCATTCCGTGAGCCTGGACCTTTCGGCCCCCAAGAACTGGGTTTCGAAGCTCCGGGCTTCGAAGACTCCTGAACGAGCGATCGACGATGCAATCCCGTTTCAACCCGCACCTATGAGCGCCCTGGCAGTCGGACTTCCCGACGGTCGAACGCTCTCCGTGCCTGTGGGTTCGACGGTGTTGGACGTCGCCCAGGAGATCGGGGCCGGTCTGGCGCGTGCTGCCCTGGCGGGCCGCATCAAGGGCGAGCTGGTCGATCTTCGCACGCCTCTTCTCGAGGATGTCGATCAGCTCCAGATCGTCACGGCCAAGGATCCCCAGGGCGCGGACGTCATCCGCCACTCGGCCGAGCACGTGATGGCGGATGCCGTGAAGCGGCTCTTTCCCGAGGCCCAGGTGGATGCGGGCCGGGCGGATCACGGCGAGAAGTTCCAATACGATTTCAAGGTCGATGCGCCTTTCAGCCCCGAAGACCTCGAGCGCATCGAGGCCGAGATGCGCAAGATCGTCAAAGAGAAGTGCGCGTTCACGCGGGAAGAAGTGAGCCGCGAAGAGGCCGAGCGGATCTTCCGGGAGTTGGGTGAAGAGCTGAAGCTCTCTCGGCTCGCGGACATCCCTGAGGGCCAGGCGATCACGCTCTTCCGCCATGGCCAGTTCGTCGATCTCTGCCGTGGCCCCCACGTCCAGACGACCAAGCAGATCGGCGCTCTGACCTTGCTCGAGGCCGCCGGCGCCTATTGGCGGGGCGACGAGAGCAATCCGATGCTCCAGCGCATCTACGGAACCGCATTCGCCACGAAGGCCGAGCTTGCGGAACACCTGGAACGGATCGAAGAGGCGAAGAAGCGCGACCATCGGCGCATCGGCGCCCAGCTGGATCTCTTTCATCTCGACCCGCTCTCGCCGGGGACCCCCGTCTACCACCCGAAGGGGATGGTGCTCTACAACGGGTTCGTCGAGTACATGCGTTCGCTCTACCCCAGGTACGGCTATCAGGAGGTGATGACGCCCCAGCTCTACCGGGCGGACGTCTACAAGACCTCGGGCCACTACTACGAATTCCACGACGACATGTTCTGGTTCGAAGGCGACGAGGACGAGGAACTTGGCGTCAAGGCGATGAACTGCCCGGGCCATTGCCGGCTGTTGCAGCATACGAAGCGCTCCTATCGGGACCTGCCGATTCGTTATGCGGAGTTCTCACGCCTGCATCGCAACGAGCGCAGCGGCACCCTGACCGGGCTCTCCCGGGTGCGTTCCATGGCCCAGGACGACGGGCATATCTACTGCGAGCCGGAGCAGGTGCCCGAGGAGCTCGAGCGATTCTTCGAGATGACCCAGGAGGTCTACCGGGATCTCGGCCTCAGCGGTGTGAAGGTTTCCGTCTCGACCCGGCCCGAGAGCTTTCTGGGCGATTCCGCCGATTGGGACGTGGGCGAGCGTGCCCTGATTGATGCGGTGAAGAGCGCTGGCTACGAATGCGGCATCAAGACGGGCGAGGCCGCCTTCTACGCGCCGAAGGTCGAGTTCGATTTCGATGACGTGCTGGGGCGCACCTGGACCCTGGCCACGATCCAGATCGACATGGCGGCCCCGGGGCGCTTCGACCTCCGTTATATCGGCCGGGATGGCCAGGAGCACCAGCCCGCCATGCTCCATCGGGCCGTGCTGGGCTCTCTCGAGCGCTTTCTCGCCATCTACACGGAGCATACGGGCGGGGACTACCCGCTCTGGCTGGCCCCGGTCCAGGTGGCGCTGCTGCCGATCACGGATCGGCATGTGGAGTACGCTCGAAAGATTCGGGATGGTCTCGAGGCCGCAGGGCTGCGTCCGTTCCTGGATGACCGTTCCGAGAAGCTGGGATGGAAGATCCGCGACGCTGAGCTGCAGAAGATTCCCGTGATGGCCGTTGTGGGCGATCAAGAACAAGAGCAGGGCACCGTGACCCCGCGCTTCCGGCGTGACGCCGAGAGGGGCGGGGAGGCGGTGACCGTGGATGCATTCGTTTCGGACCTGACCGAGCAAGTCGCTCGCCGTCAGGTTTGAGAACGGGAGGGTATTCGTATCGCTGAAAAAGACCTTGTCCGAATCAACGAGAGGATTCGCGCGCGCGAAGTCATGTTGATCGGTGCCGACGGGGAGCAACTGGGCGTCTATATGGCCGAGGATGCTCTCGTGAAGGCTGAGGAAGCGGGGTACGACCTGGTCGAGGTCGCTCCCAATGCTCGGCCGCCGGTTTGCCGGATCATGGACTACGGCAAGTACAAATACGAGCAGAAGAAGAAGGCGGCGGTGGCCAAAGCCAAAGGCAAGGGCCGCGCTGCATCCTTGAAGGAAGTGAAGATGCGTCCGAACACGGACGATCACGACCTCGACTTCAAGCTCAAGAATGCGCGGCGGTTCCTGATCGATGGCGACAAGGTCAAGATCACCGTCATGTTCCGCGGCCGGGAGATGGCGCACCGCAAGGTCGGCTTCGCGAAGCTCGACACGGTGCAAGAACTCCTCGGCGATCTCGTGACGGTCGAGAATCCGCCCCAGATGAACGGGCGCTTCCTTTCCATGGTGCTGGTTCCGAACCGGGAGGCGGTCGACGCCGCCCGCAAGGAAATGGAGGCGGCCGAGGCCGCCGCCAAGGAGGAGGAAGGCCAGTCCGAAGCCAGTGCCGAGAAAGCCGGGGCCAAGACCCCGCCCGAGAAGACTGAAACGCCGGAGGCAGAATCGCCGGCTGAAATGACGAAGACGCCGGAGAACCAACCGCCGGCCGGAGAAGCCTGATGCCGAAAATGAAGACCCACCGGGGCGCTGCAAAGCGCATCACGAAGACCGGGACCGGAAAGCTCCGGCACCGGAGGCGCAACAAGCGCCACATCCTGACCAAGATGACCACGAAACGAAAACGCCACCTGCGTGAGGTGGGCGAAATCTCTAGCGCCGACAAGAAGCGCGTGAAGCAGCTGGTTCCGTACCTCTAGGACGGACCGAAACGAGGGAGACGAACCATGCCCCGAGTCAAACGAGGCACCGCCTCGCATGCCCGCCACAAGCGGATCCTGCGGGCTGCCAAGGGTTACCAGGGAACTCGCCACCGGCTGGTCAAGACGGCCCGAGAGGCCGTCGAAAAAGGTTGGAAGTACGGCTACCGCGACCGCAAGGTCAAGAAGCGCGAGTTCCGCTCGTTGTGGATCGCGCGCATCAACGCCGCGGCCCGGCAGAACGACCTCTCCTACAGCCGGCTGATCCACGGGCTCGGCCTGGCCGGTGTCGAGATCGATCGAAAGAACCTGGCCGATCTGGCAATCGCGGATCCGGCGGCCTTCGCCGAACTCGCGAAGCTGGCCAAAGCGCAGGTTGCCTAGGGCCACTCGTTGTCGAGTGCTAGCGAGAACCTGGAGCGTGTCGTGGCCCTCGCCGAGACGGCGATTGCCGAGGCCGCCAGCGTCCAGGCCCTCGCGGAGGTCCGCGCGGGCTTCCTCGGCAAGAAGGGTTCGGTTTCGGCAGTGTTGCGGACGATCGGCGGGCTCTCCGGAGAGGAGCGTGCAGCCGTAGGCCAGGCTGCGAACCAGGCCAAGGAGTGCATCGAGGCCCTGGCCGTTGCCCGCAAGCGAGCGCTCGAGAGCGCCGATCGGGATCGTGAGATCGCCGAGTACAAGCTCGACGTCACACTTCCCGGCTACGCGCCGCCGCGGGGGCACCTGCACCCGACCAGCCAGATCGAGCGGGAGATGTGCGCCTTCTTTGCCGAGCTCGGCTACGGCATCGAAGACGGGCCCGAGGTCGAGACCGATTGGAACAACTTCGGCGGCCTGAATTTCCCCGAGGATCATCCCGCTCGGGATCTGCAGGACACCTTCTTCGTGCCCGGCGGAAACGTGCTGCGGACCCATACCTCGAACGTCCAGATCCGAGCGATGACCGGCCGGCAGCCTCCCTTCAGGTTCATCTCCCCGGGGCGCGTGTACCGGCACGATCTCGACGGCACCCACTACCCGATGTTCCACCAGATCGAGGCGGTCTGTGTCGACGAGCATGTGACCTTCGCCGATCTGAAGGGCACGCTGTTCGCATTCGCCCGTCACCTGTTCGGCGAGAGCACGGAGATGCGCTTTCGCGCACACTTCTTTCCGTTCACCGAGCCCTCGGCCGAGATCGACATCGGCTGGGGAGGGCGTTGGCTCGAGTGGGGCGGCTGCGGAATGATCCATCCCCAGGTGCTGCTCAACTGTGGCATCGACCCCGAGCGCTACCAGGGCTTCGCCTTCGGCATGGGCATCGATCGCACGGCCATGATCCGCTGGGACATCCCGAACATCCAGCTCTTCTTCGACGGTGACGTGCGCACCGGCGAGCAGTTCTAGTGAGGGTCCCGCTCGGCTGGCTCTCGGAATGGATCGACCTACCCGATCGCACGACGCTCGAAGAGCGGCTGACCGTCGGCGGACTCGAGATCGAAGAAGTGATCGAGACAGGGCCTGATCTCTCGGCAATCCGCGTCGGGCAGGTGCTGGAGCGCCAGGCGCATCCGGATGCGGATCGGCTCTCGGTCTGTCGTGTCGACCTGGGTGACGGCGAGCCGCTCGACATCGTGTGCGGTGCGCCCAACGTGGCGGCCGGCCAAAGGGTGGCTGTGGCCACCCATGGTGTGGTGCTTCCCGGTGGACTCAAGATCAAGCGCTCGAAGATCCGCGGCGTGAAATCCCACGGCATGATCTGCTCGGAGGTCGAATTGGGGCTCGGCGAGGGCAGCGACGGCATCCTCGTGCTGGATCCCGAGTCTCCTCTCGGTGCAGCGCTCAGCGCTGTTCTTCCCAGCGGCGAGACCGTCCTGGATGTCGAGATCACCCCGAACCGGGGCGATTGGGTCTCGATGCTCGGCATGGCGCGCGAGGTGCAGACCCATTTCGGCGGCGATCTGAAGCTGCCGCCCTGCGAGCCAGCAGAATCCGAGCGGGATGCTGCTTCCGAGATCTCCATCCAGATCGACGATCGGGGCGGCTGCCATCGTTATGTAGGTCGCGTCATCCGCGGTGTGGAGGTCGGCCCCTCTCCCGAGTGGTTGCAACAAAGGCTCGAAGCTGCCGGGCTGCGCTCCGTCAACAACGTAGTCGACGTGACGAATCTGGTGATGCTCGAGTTCGGCCAGCCGCTGCATGCCTTCGATCTGGACAAGTTGCGCGGCGGCGTGGTGACGGTCCGAGCCGCAAAGGACGGAGAGAAGATCCTCACCCTGGATGGGGAGGATCGGGAACTCCGTCGGGAAGATCTGGTGATCGCGGACGAGCAGGGCGCCATCGCCATCGCCGGTGTGATGGGTGGCGCGGAGAGTGAGGTGGACGACACCTCGACGAACCTGCTGCTGGAGAGCGCCCACTTTGATCCCTCCCGCGTACGACGCACGGCAAAGCGCCTGGCCTTGCGCAGCGATGCCTCCTACCGCTTCGAACGAGGCGTCGACCCGGAAGGCCAGGACCGCGCTGCGGACCGTGCGGCCCGCTTGATCCAGGATCTCGCCGGCGGTGAGGTCTCCCGCGGGCGAGCGTTTGCGACGGGCGACCCGGGCCCCGCCACGGAGACGATCGAACTCGATCCCGCACGGGTCAACCGCCTGCTCGGAACGACTCTCGATGCCGACGAGGTGGCAGCCCTCCTGGCCCGGGTGGACATCCCCTCCGAGGCCGACGGGGAACGGCTTCGCTGTCACCCGCCGAGCTGGCGGAACGACCTCCACCTGACAGTGGACCTGGTCGAAGAGGTCGCCCGCGTATTCGGCTACGACTGCATCGAGCCGACCCTGCAGACGGCTCCCCTTCGCAGTGTGGAGCTGGCCCCGCGTCGCCGTATCCGGGAATCCGTGCGCACGGCGCTCGTAGGAGCAGGGCTCACGGAGATCATGACCTTCTCCGGCTGCCCGCCCGAGGACGACGACGCCCTGCGCCTGCAGGCCGACGACCCGCGGCGAAACCACGTTCCGCTGCTGAATCCGATCCAAGCCGGGGATTCGGTGCTGCGAACCCACCTCCTGCCTTCCGTTTTGCGCGCGGTCCGCGGCAACCGCTCCCGTCAGGTCGATCGGATCGCGGTCTTCGAGGTGAGCCGGGTGTTCCACGGTGGCACCGATCGCCCCGAAGCGTGGCAGGAGCGTGAGCCGCTCCAGGCCGTCGCTGCCATTTCTGAGAGCGGTGCGGAGGATCTCTGGCGTGCAGACGGCGTTCCGCCGTTCTTTCGGGCGAAGGGGTTCGGCGAGCGGATGCTCGCCGAACTGGGCCAGACCCCGGAGTTCCGGGCCGGTTCGGAGGAACCATTTCTCCATCCGGGCGGCGCGGGCGAGTTCTTCGTGCGGGGCCAGCGCGTCGCATGCGTTGGCGAGCTGCATCCCGAGACGGCAGCCCGCTTCGAGCTCGACGCACCGACCGCCGTATTGGTGGTCGATCTGGATGCCCTGGACCGTTTGGGGGGAGAAACACCTCGCTACAAGGAGGTCTCCCGGCATCCGAGGATCCGGCGGGACCTGGCACTGCTGGTGGATGCGGGAACCCCTGCCGGAGAGCTGCTCCAGGCGGTGCGCAAGAAGGCCGGCGCCTCGCTCCAATCGGTGCATCTCTTCGATCGCTACGAGGGCCGCGGTGTACCCGAGGGCAAGCTGAGCCTGGCCTTTCGGATGATTTTTCAGCGAACCGATCGAACGCTGACCGATACGGAGGTGGCTGAAGCCACTGAAAAAGTCGTGCAGATTCTCGCCAAGCGCTTCGGGGCAGAGCTCCGGTAGGCTTGGCGCAGGGAAGGGGGAAGGCGTGACCAAGGCAGACATCGTCGAGCACATCTACGAGAGGGTGGGTTTCTCCAAGAAGGAATCCGCGGAGCTGGTCGAGAAGGTCTTCGACATCATCAAGGAGACCCTCTCCGAAGGTGAGAAAGTGAAGATCTCCGGCTTCGGGAACTTCGTGGTGCGCCAGAAGAACGCCCGCAAGGGCCGGAACCCGCAAACGGGCGAGGAGATTCGTCTCGCAGCCCGTCGCGTGCTCACCTTCAAGCCGAGCCTCGTGCTGAAAACCGTCTTGAACGAGGAGGATACTTCGGCATCTTCCGAGGTCGGCGGTGAACGCTAGCGATCGCGTCTGGCCGAGCCGTCGCAAGCGTTCGGCTCGCATCGTTCGAGAGGGAAGGGGGGCAACGTGGCGGCACGCAAGAAGCGTGGAGCGAAATCCGGCGACTCGGAGAAGAGCGACTCGGCCGGGAAGCTCTATTACCGGATCGGTGAGGTCAGTCGGATCACGGACGTGAAGCCCTATGTGCTTCGCTACTGGGAATCCGAATTCCGTTGGATGGCGCCGGCGAAATCCCGCTCGAAGCAGCGCCTGTATCGCCAGCGCGACATCGAGATCATCCAACTGATCAAGCGACTCCTCTACGAAGAGCGCTTCACGATTGCCGGTGCCCGGAAGAAGCTGCGCGAACTCGGCGTAGGTCGTGCGCTGGATGCACCCCAGCTCGAGATGGCGTTGGAGAGCGATCCGCGTGCGCAGCTGAAGAGCATCCGCGACGAGCTGCAGGAGATTCGTGGCCTGCTCTAGTAGGAGAGCCACCCGCTCGCCATGAGCAGCGATCCTTCCGAACCGATCGGAGCCGATCCGTTTGGCTCCACGACCGCGGCCGAAGGCTACGTCGTCCGCCCGGCGTGCGAACGCGCCCTGGATGAGCTGCTTGCCGCCGTGCGTCGCGAGGCCCCGTGCATTGCGCTGGTCGGCCCGAACGGGATCGGCAAGACCCAGCTGATGCGGGTGTTGGCCGAGCGGCTCGCGGAGGAGACCGAACTTCTCCTTCTACCCTATGCCGCTCTCGAGTTTCCGGATCTCTGCCACTGGGCGCTGGGATTGCTAGGCGAAGACCAGGGCCCGTTCTCGGATCCGGGCGGCGCACTCCTCGAAGCGGCCGCTCGGCGCGCCTCGGCAGGCCGGCGCTTGATCCTGGCCCTCGACGATGCCAGCGGGCTGCCCATCGAGACCGCTCGGGAATTGTCGGCTCTCGTGCGCCAGGCCCCGGGTGAACTGCAGCTGCTGGTGATTCCGGTGGACGACCCGCGCGCCGGCCGCGTCCTCGCCGCGCTGGGCTCCGACGTGGCGCTCGTGCGATTCAACACGCCGATGTCGGCCGAAGAGAGCGCCGCGTACATTCGCGAGCGCCTGCGGGCGAGTGGAGTCGGCCCTGCCATCCAGGATCGCTTCACCGAGCAGGTACTGGCCTGGCTTCACCGGGAGTCCGGAGGCCTGCCCCGCGAGCTGCATATCCTGGCCGTGCAATTCCTTCGCGATCGCCCCGAAGCCGACCGCGACCGTTTCTCCCGGCGCGAGCAGTGGCTGGAAATCGATTCGCCGGAGGACGAGCCGGAAACGGAACCGGCGGCCGAGGCCGAGCTACTCGAAGCGGAGGATGAAGAGCCGCCGAAGCCCGAGTCGCCCGAAACACAGCCGCCAAGGGAGCCTCCGCGCGCGGCTCCTCACATTCCTCTCCCGCCGCCGTCAGACGAGCGGGGCTGGCTACGAAGTCACCTGCTGCTCGTTTCGGGCCTCGGGTTGATGGCGTTGGGAATCTTCTTCGCCCTGCGCACCGACGTACCCACGGAAACGCCGGCCGCTTCGATCGATGTTCCCGTCGGCCAAGAGAGCGTGGCCGAGCCGGCCGTTGAACAAGTCGCAGAGCCCGTGATGGAGGAGGAAGTTCAGGAACCATCGGCCAAGCAACCGTCCGACCTCGCCACCGAGCCACAGATGGAGGGCACAGAGGAACTCGTTGACGTCTTGGAGACTGCACCGGAGCCGGCTCCAGAGATCGAAACGCCCGATGAACCCGCCCCCCCCGCGCCCAGTGATGATCTGACGCCGCCGTCGTCCACAGCGGAAGCGCCCGCACCCGCTGAAGCGGTCGAGCCGTCCCCGCCTGTCGCCGTTGAAGAAGCCACGGACACTCCTCCCATCTCTCCCGAGCCGCTCCCCGAAGCCACTCCGGAGGCCGAGGAAATCGCAGCCCCCGAGCCCGAACCTCCGGCGCCCGCACCGGAAGAGCCGCCCAGCGAGCCCGCCACCAACACCGCTTCAGAGCCCTCGCCCACGCCATCGCCACCCGAGCCCGCGGCAAGGCCACCCAGCGCGCCGAGGCCTCTGCCCGTGGCCGCAACGGGGCCGCCCGTGACCATTCGGGTCGAAGCCAATCCGCCCGCACGCGTCCTGGTCGACGGCCGGGACCTGGGCCAGACACCCGTCGCAGAGGTCACCCTGGCCTCCGGCCGCCACCGCTTCGAGGTGATCTTCCCCGACGGCACCATCCTGCTGAGAGAAAAGCTGATCGACGATCGCCGCCCGGAGATTCGCTTCAACAAGCTCCCGAGGCCCTGAGACGCCGTCATCCGGATGCTGGTCGACAGGAGGAGGGCTGCGGGCTAATCCTCCTCCGGTCGGGCCGTAGCGCAGCTTGGTAGCGCGCCTGAATGGGGTTCAGGAGGTCGGGAGTTCGAATCTCCCCGGCCCGACCAGTACTTACGCGATTCTCACCTTCCCCAGGTGTGCCGGTGGTGTGCCAAACTTTGGCGAAGGAACCCCTTGTCACGCTTGACCTCGGCAACGAGGTCGTCCGCAGCTTCCCTTCAGCCGAATCCCTGCGGAAGTGGGTCGATGAGCTCTGGGAGGCTTGGAGCTGGGTGCAGCCGGTCGCGGGCTCCGACGGCAACCTCGGCCCCCTAAGAGATCCGTTCAATCGCCTGCTCACAGCCAAGGGCATTCTTGACGCACACGCCGAAGAAGAAATCCAGCCCGCCGAGCTTGGCCAGGTTCGAGACCACCTGAACCACGCCCTGCAGGACACCAAGAGAAGGCTACTTCTCGAGGACACATACGGGCAGGCGGTCCTCAGTGTACGCGGGGAAGATACCACCGACCATCAGGCTGCATGGCTGCTCTTCTTTCTTATCCACTCCTCTCAAACCCCAGCACCGAACCAGGCCAACCAACTCGTGGCCTACTCAATGTTCAATGCACTTCGTTTCGCGCCCACCGAGAATGAAGGCATCGCTGCGGTCGTCGCCCTCCGCAATGCCCTGGCCGACTGGAATCGAGAGCGTACGGAGGGGCACGAATCGCTCAAGGAATTGCGCGGAGAGTTCCGAGGTCTGGTGAGCGCATTCGAAGAGAGCAACACCGCCCAAGCACGCGAACACGTCGAGATGCGAAAGTTCGCGGAAGCGCGGCTTGAGGAAATGGAGGATCAGTTCAAGCGGCGGATGTCGCTTGAAGGGCCGATCTCCTACTGGGACGAGAAGGCGAAGACACACAGGAAGAGAACCTGGTGGTTCGTCATCTGCACCGCTACGGCCAGCGTTCTTGCGGCATCGATGGTCTTCTTTGCAGCTAAGTGGCTTTTCATCGGGGATGCCCCCAAGGCGGTTCGTCCGTCTGGGGACGTTCACCAATGGGGGCTGTTGATGTTCCTCGCTTCCATAGCCCTTTCGGTCTGGATCGTGAGGGTCTTCCATCGAATGCTGATGAGCAACGTGCACTTAAGGTCGGACGCTGAGGAGCGAGTCACGATGATCACTACCTACTTGGCCCTTGCGGAAGACGAAGGGCTCGGCGTCCGTGACCGCCTTGACTTCATGTTGGCGAGCATCTTCCGGCCCACGACCACTGGAGTTGTCAAAGAAGAGGGTCCAGCTGGATCGGTGGTCGGCGAAATGCTCCAGCTCACCCGCAGGAGCCGCCCATCCTGACCTGGAGGGCGGGGCCAACCCTCAGTTGAGCCGATCCGCGATCCGCCGCGCTGCGCGATCCAGCCGGTCCGGGCTCGTGTGCTGATATGTGTCTTGCGCCGTGCGGACCGTCGAGTGGCCCATCAGGTCCCGTACTACGACCGGATCCGCCCCGGCTTCGAGCGCCGCCGTCGCGAAGCCATGCCGGAGGTCGTAGATCCGGAACGGCCGCGTCTCGGGATCAATCTTCGCCGCGATCAGTGCCGGCTTGAAGTGCCTCGCCCGAAGGTTGTCGAGGTCAAGCGGCCTGCCATCGATATCGTGGAAGACCAGGCCCTCGGCCGGTCGGCCTCGCTCCATCCAGAGCTCACGAAGCTTCTGGCGGAGTTCTGCTGCGAGCGGAACCTGCCGGAGGCGGGTAGGCCGCTTCGCGCCATCGATCAACACGCGCTTCTTGCAGTCGAGAGTTCGGGCCACTCGCAGCGCTCCGGCGTCTAGGTCGAGATGTTCCCAACCGAGCGCCAGGGCCTCGCCAGGCCCGAGCCCGGTCAGCATCATCAGGAGCCACAGAACCTCGTGTGGGGTTCCAGCGATCGCCTCTCGGAATGCGGCCCGCTCCTTGGCGTCGAGAGGCTTGATCTCCAGGCGCTTGCCTGCCGGGATCTCAACGCCGAGGCAAGGGTTTGCGGCTAGACCCATCGTGGGATCCTTGAGGGCTGTTTTCATCACCCGAGAGAGCGCCGCCACGGTCAGGCGAGCGGTTCGATGGTGGCCGGCCTTCACGAGCGGCGTCACGACGAGTGCCTCGATCGCAGATACGTGGATCCCATCCAAGCGCGCCGTCCCAAGAGCCGGAATGACGTAGCGGTCAAGGCTCTTGCGGTAGTTACGCCGCGTACGGTCTCGGAGCTTCCCGCGTTCCTTCTCCTGCTTCTCCCAGGTCTTCACATAGTCGGCGAGCCGCGGAATCGACGAAGGGGAGGGCGCTATCAACCCGCGGTCCTGCCGGCCGAGGGCCGCGCGAAGTTGCTTCTGGGCAGCCTTCTTCGTGCCGTGGACCGTCTTCGATCCGTACTTCCGTTTGCCCTTGGCGTCGCGTCCGATGAACCAGCGAACCAGGTACTTGCGATCGCCGCGTTGGATGATTTGGCCGGGCATGTCGCCCTCCTTCTAGGGAATCACCGTCATCTTCGGGTCGCGTGGTCGCACCATCCACACGGCCCCCTCTTTGGTCTGGATCTCGCTGCCGATACTCGTCTTAGGAGCGAACCACGGCTCCGGGTATTCGCCTCGGCTGTGAGACGAGATCCACTTCTGCTCGTAGCCGTCCGCCTCGAATCGCTTTCGCATTGCAATCACTTCGGGCGGAGCATGGTTGAAGCTCCCAGTGATAATCAGGGGATCGGGCGGAGGGACGATCCCGGCAGGCCCCTCCCCTAGCCCGGCTGCACGGGCATTGAGATGCTCCAGCTCGCCGACGAGCACCTGGAGGCGCTCGCGGGCCTCGGACGAAGCGCCGTGATCGCTACGCGCGATCGGTGTGTAGTGTTGGATCAGTGCCGCCAGAGCTGATAGCCGCGAGTAGAGCTCCTGGGCTCGAGCAGTCCTCGCAGCCTCCTCACGGGCACGTCGCAGCTCCTTGCGCTGCTCGCGAAGCTCCTGTGACTGCAGGAGGACCGCCGCTACGACGCCCGTGAAGGCAAGACCGGAAAACAGGGCGTTGAGAGCGCCGAAGGTGTCTCCAAACTGACCGGACGCCTCGAAATTCCCGAGGACGGCGGTAACAAGAGCGGCCGCCGCCCAGAACACGAAGACGAGGACCGCCGCCAAGACGATCCACTTGGTACCCGAGAACTTCACCTCGTCTTTGTCACTCATGCCACCTCCCCCCTCGGCCGTCGCAGCAGCCCTGCAAGTTCCGCGGCGCACTCCGCCGGGCGATTGAACACCTCCGACCCTGTGAACCGCACCGTCCTCATCCCTTCAAGCAGCATCGCTCGGTCTCGCTGCTGGTCGCGTGCCGCCTGGAGCTGAGTTCTCTCGTGGAACTCGTGACCATCCACCTCCACCACGGTGGGGCACCAGCAAACGGCGTGGCTCGTGGGGCCATCACAGGTCAGGTAGACGAAGAAGTCGGCCCGGAACATTCGCCCGGCTGTCACGAGTTCGCGCTGCGGCTCGACCACCAGCCTCCAGAGACAATCGGGTCCCGGGTGCATCGCCGTCATTGCCCGCCCGTCGCTCGTGATCTTCCCGGCCCACTTGTCCCACATCGCGACGAGAAGCATCTCCTCGACCGGAGACTCACAGCGGGCCAGGAGCTGCCGGAGTTCGGTGGACCGCGCCTGGAGCGCACCCGTGAGAAGGCGCTCGGCAGCATCGCAAAGCGGCGATAGCTGCGGCGCGGCCGTCACGCGGTTTCCTCGGAATGGCCGCTCGACAAGAACTCCGCCTCCCCGCAGATCTCGCGCTTCACCGCTTCGTCGCAGGATTTGCATGCGGTGAAGAACGGCTGGAACAGGCGCCGCTCCACGATCTCTCCGAGGCGTTCGCAGAACTTCCACCAGGTCACCCCTTCATCGAGTGAGACGCGATCGCACCACGCGCAGATGGGCAGGTCGCCGGGCCGGTACTCGGCAACGGCATCGCAGCTACGCATCGTCCCGGACCTCCTCGGTCTGCTCCACGTCGGTATGCCGTCGGCTGGCATGGAACGCAGCCGACGCGGCCTCCGAATTGCGCCTCGCCGCCGCCGTCAGGTTGCGCTCCAGCTCTCGGCCGAGCTCGCTGCGAGCTCCGTCGCCGGGCTCTGAGAGCTCCCGCTCCACGATGAGCCGAGAGAGCCATGCGAGCTTGTCCTTGCGACCGCAGTTTCCTCCATCGTCTCGCTTTAGGCGCAGCGGCACGCCGAGGGCCCCTGCCTTGCCTGCCCCTTCCAGGAACTCGGCCATGTCGAAGAGCAGCTGCGCGGTGGCTTCGCGGCTCTCGGAGCAGGCGCACAGATCCGAGTATTCCCGGCTCTTGTCACGCAGCCACTCGAATACCTTGTTGGCGATCACGAGAAACCGTAGAAATCTGATCATCTAGCCGTGGTCGCGCGCGAGTGCTGGTTTCTCGTCAGAACGGCGAATCGGTGTCGGTCGGATCGGTGTCGAGTTCGCGATCGAGAGCCGCGAGGTAG